>DASPZC010000355.1:0-6242 GCA_035636455.1 Xanthobacteraceae bacterium | reverse complement strand
GCGCTCATCCTCGTTCCCCCGAATCAATCTATCCGGGCAGAAATGAATCACACCGCAGCCCCGATAGCCAAGAGTCAGCCCTTCCGAAGGCTGGTATTATTTCGTCGAATTAACGAAGGATTTGTCATATTGGAGAGCCGTCAGCGCAGATGCTTTCACGGATCGCGTGTCGACGATTGCCTTAAGTGTTTCTTCGGCCCGACCCCCTAGTTTTTCGCCATCCTTGCAGGGGGATCGCGCAGCCGACCGGGCCGCGCCAATCCTGGCCGACGGGTCCCGTTTGTAGCCGCGTTCCCGAGGAAGGTCGATGGAGCGTCCCGACGAACTCCGCGAGACCGTGCTTACGGCCCGCTCGCACGACCCGGCGCCGGCCCAGGGCAGCCTCGCGCGCGGCGAGACCGCGTGTGGTCCCGGCGAAACCCTGCGGCTGTCGACGGCCGCCGACGCCGAGCGCATGCAGATCGAAAACGAGCTGTTGCGCCGGGCGTACTACGACGAGCTGACCGGCCTTCCCAATCGCAGCCTGATCCGCGAGCGTGTCGAGGACATGATCGCGCGGGGCGACCGCATCTTCGCGCTGGCATTCATCGACGTCGACAACTTCAAGCACATCAACGACTTCTATAGTCACGCGATCGGCGATGCGCTGCTGGTGAAATTCGCCGAGCGGATCACCGGCAGTCTGCGCGCGTCCGACGTGCTGGCGCGCATCAGCGGCGATGAATTCATTCTCGTCATCGACCCGCTCGAGAGCCACGGCGAGCTTGCCGCCGTCATCGACCGCCTCCTGGAACGGCTGAAGCGCCCGTTCTTCATCGACGGTTTCGAGGTTTTCACCTCGGCGTCGATCGGCGTGAGCGTCCATCCCGAGCACGGGCGCGATTACGAGGCGCTGCGCCGCAATGCCGACAGCGCCATGTATCGGGTCAAGGGCGGGACCAAAGGGGGCGCCGCTTTTTTCGATCACGACATGGGACGCGCGGTCACCGCCCGCATGCAGTTGGAGCAGCGGTTGCGGCTCGCCATTCGCGATCGGCAATTCTGCTGCGCGTTCCAGCCGAAGGTCGACATCCGCACCCACGAGGTGATCGGGCTCGAGGCCCTCGTTCGCTGGCGCGACAACGACGGGGAGATTCAGGGCCCGAGCGAGTTCATTTCGCTGGCGGTCGAGCTCGGACTGATCGATCAGATCACCCACCTGGTCTTGACCGAGGTGGTGACCGCATTGGATCGCATCGACGCCGCTTTCGGTCCCGGCAGCGCGATCAGCATCAATGTCGCGGCCAAGCAGGCCAACAATCCCGAGTTCATGTGCTCCTTCGCGGATGCGCTCAACGCCACGGGCTGCCCCGAGCGGTTCATGATCGAGCTGACCGAGGACGCGTTCGTTGCCAAGGGCCGGTTCCAGGCCGCCGTCCTGCCGCGGCTGCGCGAACTCGGCGTACGCGTCTCGATCGACGATTTCGGCACCGGCTATTCGTCGCTCTCCGCGCTGGCCGACATCACGGCCGACGAGATCAAGATCGACCGCTCGTTCATCACGGCGATTCACCAGCGCTCGCGCAGCCAGAGCGTGCTCAAGGCGATCGAGTCGCTGAGCAGCGCGCTCGGCATGACGGTGGTGGCCGAGGGCGTCGAGACGTTCGAGGAACTCGCCTATCTGCGCGGGGCGACGCGCATCCGCTACGCGCAGGGATTCTATTTCGCCAAGCCGATTTTCCTCGAAGACGTCGGGCGCGAGCACGAGGCGACGCTCGGCTTGCGGACGGTCGCGACCGCCCGCGAGCTGTCGGAGACCCGCGCCTCGGACGCGGCCCTGGGCGCGGCGCGCCACTCGCGCCGCAGCTGACGGGCAATCTCTCCCCTGAAAGAGGAGCGACCGGCTACCGCTCGGCCGGCGTTTTCTTCAACAGCTTGAAGCGATCCGGGTCGAGCCCCAGGCCGGGCTTGGCCGGACTGACGGTCTGATCCGCCGGCAATCGCGCCGCCAGCGGGATTTCGTCGGCGCCGGCATTGCGGTTCGTCGTCGCGCCCCGCCAGCGCTCGAGCACCGAGGCGACGAAGTCGCGATTGATGCCCGGGTCGAGCTCCACGCCGCAGCCCTGCACCGCCTCGCTGCGCGGAAGCAGATGCGCCTCGAGGTGCTTGAACTTCAGCCGGGTCGGCAGCGCCATCCCTTCGCCGAAGGCGAGGACCTCGCGGGTGGCAAGCGACGGCAGGAAGGCCAGGAGATTGGCGGCCGCGTCGGACACCGCCGACCGCAGGATCGCCTGATCGCGGTCGTTGGTCAGGCGCATGGCAAACAAGGTGCTGCACTGGGACAGGATGGTCGGATCGAGCTCGGCCGGACGCTGGGTGACGAGGCCGAGGAACACCCCGTACTTGCGGCCTTCCTTGGCGATGCGGGAGATCGCGCGGCGGGTCGGGCCGAAGCCGACGTTGCGGTCGGCCGCCACGTAGCGATGCGCCTCCTCGCACACGACCAGCAGCGGCGCGGCGCCGTCGCTCCACAGCGCAAAGTCGAAGGCCATGCGGCACAGCACCGACACGACCGCATCGACCACCTCGGAGGGGAACCCGGCGAGCTGCATGATGCTGATCGGCATGCCGTTGGGCGGCAGGCGGAATATGTGCGAAAACACCTCCGCCATGGTGTCGCCGCCGACGTTGGCGTTTTCGAACATGAAGGCGTAGCGCGGATCGCTGCAGGCGGTCTCGATGCGCGCGATCAGCCGGTGATACATCAAACGCGAGCCGCGGTTCTCGAGCTTGCCCATGCGCCCGTCGAGGAGGGAGATGAGGTCGGCCGTGCGATAGGGCACCGGGTGATCGACCGTGTAGCCGCTGCGGGCGTGCCTGGGCGCCTGCCGGTCGGCCGCTCCGCGGTACTGGGTGTAGGCCGCCTTGGCGAGCGGAATGACCTCGGCGAGAATGTCGACCTCGTCCTGCAGGCCCGGACGCCCGCCGAACAACACGTCGACGATTTCCTCGAAATTGAACATCCAGAACGGCAGTTTGAGATTGCGCGGGCTGAGCACCTGCGCACGCTCGCCGAAGCAGCGCCCGTATTCATTGTGCGCGTCGAGCACGAACATGCGTAGATCGGGGCGCGCGCCCAGCACCTGCTGAAGAAGGAGCGCGACGCCGCTCGACTTGCCCACGCCGGTGGTGCCGAGCACCGCGAAGTGCTTGTTGAGCATGTCGTTGGCGTTGGCGTAGGCGACGATCGCGCTGTCCTGCTGGAGATGGCCGAGCTCGATCACGCCCGGGCCGGAACGATTGAACAGCAGGCCGAGATCGCGCGAGCCGACCAGCGCCGCTGGATCGGCGATGGCCGGATAGGTCGTCACGCCGCGCTGGAACCGCGCGGAGGGCGTGGCGTGATCATGGATTTCGCCGACGATGTCGATGTGCGCGATCGCCGCGTGGCCGTGCTCGGCCGCCATGGTCTGGGTCTGCAGCGACACGTCGGTGACGACCCCGACCAGCAGCGATTTGCCGGCACGGATGCCGAGGAACTTGCCGACGGTCACGCGGATCTCTTCGGCGTCGAACGGCGAGGCGGCCGGCAGTCCGATGTCGGCCTGCGAGCCGCGCACCGAGAGGACGCGGCCGAGCGGCGAGCTCGCCGGTTGCGACGCGTTCGTTTGCTCGCGGATCGGGTCGTTGTGCAACATGGCTGCCTGACCTGTTCTAGGTGATGCAGATCGCTCCCCGGCCGGTCTACCCCATCGCACTGTAGATTCTCTTAAGATGGAATGCGGACGTGTCGCCGGCCGCAGGCGCTGACCGCCGCGGGTAATCGTTCCTTCACCATGACGGCGCAATTGACCGCACAGCCTCAGGCCTGGAGCCTTTCCGGGCCTCATGGTGAGCGTCGCGCAACACGCGTCTCGAACCATGGCAACAGACGCGTTCGCTGCCATCCTTCGAGACGCGTCGCTTCGCGCCGCTCCTCAGGATGAGGTCGGAACTGATGTCACGCTCCGGCGAGCACGGCGTCGGCGATCTTCTCCGCGGTCATCAGGGTGGGGAAATTGGTGTTGGCGCACGGCACTGCCGGGAACAGCGAGGCGTCGACCACGCGCAGCCCGCCGACGCCGCGCACGCGGCCCGCCGTATCGGTCACCGCCATCGGATCGCCGTCGGCGCCCATGCGGCAGGTGCAGGAGGCGTGCCACACGCCGATCGCCGCCTTGCGGGCGAAGTCCTCCAGCTTGTCGTCGTCGCGCATCAGCTCGTCGAAGGGATGGCCTTCGACGATGAACGTGTCGATCAGATAGCGCCGCAGCCAGGCCGGTCGTTCCATCAGCTTGGCGAGCATGCCGGTGAGCAAATGGTTGCGCGCGTTGACCTCGCCGACCTTCTTCACCCGCTCGCTGTAGGTCGCCGGGAACGGATCGGAGGTGACGCTCGCGAGCGCCGCATGCATGTACATGTGGCCGGCGCGCCGGAACGCGTCCATCAGGCGCTCGAGATCGCGCCGGTCGGACAGGAGATTGAATTCGACGACCGGCTCCTGACGCCAGTCGGCCGAGGCGAGCCTGACCTGCCCGGTCTCCGAATAGGTCTTGTACACGGCGAGCAGGATCGAGCCGATCTGCTCGCCGACCGCGTGCCAGGCCGATTTGTCGAGGCAGATCATCAACATGTCGCCGGGCGGCGCGCCGCCGATGCCGGAGGAATAGCGCAGCCCGACCAGGATGTGCCGACGGGTGAGCCCGTTGAGCCGCGCTTCCGGCTTGATGAAGGAGGAGAGCGAGATCGCCGGGTGATCCATCAGGCGCTGGCCGACGCCGGGCAGCGCGGCGACGACCGCGATGCCGAGATCGCGCAGCGCGCCAGGCGGACCGATGCCGGCGCGCATGAGATGCGCCGGCGAGTGGATCGCGCCCGAGGACATGATCACCTCGTTGCCGCGGAACTCGGTCTCCTTGCCGTCGACCACGGCCTTCACGCCGACGCAGCGCGCGCCCTCGAACAGCAATTGCTTGACCTGCGTGCCGGTCGAGATCGCGAGATTGGACCGCAGCCGCGTTCCCGGATCGAGATAGCCGATCGCCGCCGACACCCGGCGGTCATAGGCGTTGGAGATGGTGATGGGGAAGTAGCCGTCTTTGTACTCGCCGTTCTGATCCGGCATGTACTGGTAACCGGCCGCCTCGAAGGCTTCGGCGACCGCCTTGGCGTGGCCGTTCCACATGTCGGGAAAGATGCGGCGGACCGGAATGCGCCCCTCCTTGCCGTGATAGGGGCCGTCGAAATCCATGTCGCGCTCTACTTTCTTGAAATAGGGCAGCACGTCGTCCCAGCCCCAGCCCTTGGCGCCGCGCGCTTCCCATTCGGCGTAGTCGGTCGGCGCGCCGCGGTTGGCGAGCTGGCCGTTGATCGACGAGCCGCCGCCGAGCACGCGCCCCTGCTCGTATTTGCGCAGCGGCACGCGGCTCGCGTCCGGATTGTTGTGCGAGATCACCTCGGTGTGGACCTTGAGCTCGGTCCAATGGAAGCGCGGGTCGAAATAGACGGTGCCCGGATAGCTGTCCAAAATCTCCGGTGGCACGCGGCCGTGCGGCGTGTCCTGGCCGGCCTCGCACACCAGCACCTTGTTGCCGCTGCGCGCGGAGAGCCGGTTGGCCATGACCGATCCGGCCGATCCGCCGCCCACGATGATGTAATCGTACGACACCGCTTCCTCCCGTGGCCGGACTGTCGACGCCCGGCTGTTCAACGCACTTTATTCCTTCGGCCGCAGGTCGACGACCCGCCGCGCCTTGCCGGCGGAGCGCTCGACCCTGCCGGGGTCGCCGACCACCACGACTGCCCCGATGCCGATATTATTGCGGATGTGCGTCTCGAGCAGCGCCGCCTGGGCGGCGCGGGACGCTTCGTCCGCATGATCCGGGCGCGCCTCGACCAGGAGCCGCATCACATCGAGGCGCTGCTCGCGGCGCAGCTCGATCTGGTAGTGCGGGCTCAGGCCGTCGCAGCGCAGCAGCTGTTCCTCGATCTGGGTCGGAAAGACGTTGACGCCGCGCACGATCATCATGTCGTCGGAGCGGCCGGTCACCCTCTCCATGCGCCGCATCGCGCGCGCGGTGCCGGGCAGCAGCCGGGTGAGGTCGCGGGTGCGATAGCGGATGACCGGCATGGCCTCCTTGGTCAGCGAGGTGAAGACGATCTCGCCCCGCTCGCCCGCGGGCAGCACCGCGCCGGTCGCCGGATCGATCACCTCGGGATAGAAA
>DASPZC010000354.1:0-4134 GCA_035636455.1 Xanthobacteraceae bacterium | reverse complement strand
CTGGAGAATTTCGACGGGCTGCGCCTGTGCAGCCAGGTGCGCTCCCTCGAGCGCACGCGCAACGTGCCGATCCTGGTGATCGCCGAGGCCGAGGACAATGCGCGGCTGCTGCGCGGGCTCGAGATCGGCATCAACGACTACCTACTGCGCCCGATCGAGAAGAACGAGATGCTGGCGCGGGTGCGCACCCAGATCCGCAAGAAGCGCTACGGCGCGCGGCTGCGCGACAATGTGCAGATGTCCATGGAGATGGCGATCACCGACGCGCTGACCGGCCTGCATAACCGGCGCTACATGGAGAGCCATCTCGCCGGCCTGGTCGATCAGGCGCTGGCGCGCGGCAAGCCGCTCGCGCTGCTCGTGGTCGACATCGACTATTTCAAGGCGGTCAACGACACGCACGGCCACGACGCCGGCGACGACGTGCTGCGCGAATTCGCCACGCGGGTGCGAAAGTCGATCCGCGGCATCGACCTCGCCTGCCGCTACGGCGGCGAGGAGTTCGTCATCGTGATGCCGGAGACCGACATGGCGGTCGCCGCGATCGTCGCCGAGCGCATCCGGCGCCGCGTCGCCACCGAGCCGTTCGCCATCCGCGGCGGGGCGGCGGCGCTCGACGTGACCATCTCGATCGGCCTCGCTTCGCTCGCCGGCGTCGAGGACAGCGCCGCCCACATCCTCAAGCGCGCCGACCAGGCGCTCTACCGCGCCAAGCGCGACGGCCGCAATCGCGTGGTCGCCGACGCGGCGTAACCTCTCCCCGCTTGCGGGGAGAGGTCGACGCGCGTGCTTTACGCGCGTCGGGTGAGGGGGCTTCCCGCACACCGAGCTTGCTGGGCGCGACCGGGATCATGGGTAACTCCCCCTCACCCCGACCCTCTCCCCGCAAGCGGGGAGAGGGAGCCCGCCCGCGTCAACCATATCCCTTTACGCTGACAGCGAATCCCTGCACGGTCCGGACGGATCGCATTGATTTCCGTGCCGGTTCCGTTACGGTTTTCATCAAAGTTGGGCGGCACGAACTGCGACGGGGTGGGGATGACGGGCGGCCGCTGCCGCAGCATCATCCGCTATCCCTTTGAAAACCCTACGGAATGCTCAGGTCCGCCGCATCTCCTGGGTCCGTGGGGTCCGGCCGGCCGGGGGGCGGTGTGAGTGGCCTCCTCAATGACACCGCCTCCCGCCGGCCACCTTCTCCCCCTCGGGACCGGTCGTGCCCGCTACCATAATACCTAGCGGTCGCACAGCAACCCTGGAAACGGCGAGGGCGCCCCGCAGGCGCCCCCGTATGCTCGTGGATGCGGGCCTACCTGATCTTGGCCTCGCGGAACTCGACGTGCTTCTTCGCCACCGGGTCGTATTTCTTCTTGACCAGCTTGTCGGTCATGGTGCGCGAGTTCTTCTTGGTGACGTAGTAGAAGCCGGTATCCGCGCTCGACACCAGCTTGATCTTGATCATCGCGGCCTTGGCCATGGCAATCCTCGCAATCTCGTTGCGCGGAACGTAGCGGGCGACTTCGAAAAGTCAAGGAAACCCCCTCTGCCCTCATGCTGAGGAGCATAGGCGGCCTCCGGCCGCCGTTCTTAGCGCAGGACGCCGATGCGAAGCATCGGCTATGCGCAGCGAGGGCGTCTCGAAGCATGGCAGCAAGCGAGTCCGTGGCCATGTTCGAGACGCGGCGCACGCAGGTCGGCTGTAGCCGACCTGCGCATCAGAGTGCCGATCTCGGGTAAACCCGAGATCGGTGCGCCGCTCCTCACCATGAGGGCGGAGTCAAAGCATCACGCGCGTGAACTTCCTGTGCAGCACGCGGAAGAACGGCACCGGCAGGTCGTGGCCGAAGCCGGCGGCGACGCGCGCCTCGAGCTCGGTCAGCACCCGCTTGGTGATCGGCGGCATGTCGAGCTCTTTCGCCTGCGCGATGGGCAGCCAGGTCGACTCGACCAGCTCGGCCTCGGGGCCGACCACCCCTTCGACCCGGTGCACGATCAGCTGCGCGTCGGCGGCGAAGAACCGGGTGTCGAAACGGCGCGGCCGTCCCGGCGGCGTGATGGCGCGGGCGATGAAATGCACCTCGGAGAGGTCCGGAGTCACGTTCGCGGCCGGAAAGGGATCGTGCGGAGGGGGATCGCGCGCGTCGCCGTCGCCCTTGCGGCCAAGCAGCAGGCCGGTCTCCTCGAACACTTCGCGGATGGCGGCGACCGCGATGGCGCGCGCCCGCTCGCGGCTCGGCCGCCGCACGTGGCGCATCAGCTTGGCTTCGATATGCGGATCGAGCCCCGCGACCACCGGCACGCGACGGTCGCGCCGCTCGACCCGTCCGCCCGGGAACACGAACTTGCTCGGCATGAACGTGTGGCCGTGATGGCGCTTGCCCAGCAGCACCTTGGGGGCCGGGCCGGAGCGGTCGATCAGGATCAGGGTCGCGGCGTCCTTGGGCCGCAGGTTCGGCGCGACCGGCGCGCGCGCGATCCGCGTCATCTCCTCGGCAAGCTCGCTCATCGCTCGCGCTCCGCGGCGCGCGGCGCGAACGGATCATCTTCCGGCACGGCCGCCGGATCGAACCCATGCATGAAATGCGCCCATTGCCAACCGACGATCGCGCCTTTGACCGGCTGCAGCAGCACGAGCGAGAGGCCGACAATGAGCGGAAACCACAGGACGAGGTGCACCCAATAGGCCGGCGCGAACGCGGTCTCGACCGCCAGCACCAGCGGCACGACGATGTGGCCGACGATGAGGATGACGAAATAGGCCGGCGCGTCGTCGGCGCGGTGATGATGCAGCGCCTCGCCGCAGACCGGGCAGTGATCGGCGACCTTGAGATAAGCGCGGAAGAGGCGGCCTTCGCCGCAGTTCGGGCAGCGGCCGAGAAAGCCGCGCTGCAGCGCGGCGCGCGGATCGCGGTGAGCAGGCACGGCGTGCGGCATCACGAACTCCGTCATCGCCGGCCGCGCAGGCCCCGCCCATGCCGGCGGCCTTCCCGCCGCTCTCCGCGCTCGGGCCGCACCCGGCCGCGCCGGCGCAGCGCCGGCTCGATCCGACCTTCCGACAATAGCTGGAAGCGCAACGCGCCCGCCACCGGAACGGCCTCGATCAGCTTGACCGTCACCCGGTCGCCCAGGCGGTGCGTCTCGCCGCTCGCCTGGCCGACCAGCGCGTGGGCGGCCTCGTTGTAGCGGAAATAGTCATTGCCGAGCGTAGCGGAAGGGATGAAGCCGTCGGCGCCGGTCTCGTCGAGTTTGACGAACAGGCCGGCCCGGGTGACGCCGGCGATGCGGCCTTCGAACGTCGCGCCGATCTTCTCGCTGAGGAAGTGGGCGATCAGGCGGTCGACCGTCTCGCGCTCGGCCTTCATGGCGCGCCGCTCCGCCGCGGAGATTTGCGCGGCGATCTCGGCAAGCGCGGCGATATCCGCGCGGTCGGGCAATCCATCCGGCCCGAATCTTTGCGCGCGGATGAGCGCGCGGTGCACGACGAGGTCGGCGTAGCGGCGGATCGGCGAGGTGAAGTGGGCGTAGCGCTTCAGGTTGAGGCCGAAATGCCCGTAGTTCTCGGCGGCATATTCGGCCTGCGCCTGGCTGCGCAGCACGACCTCGTTGACCAACGCCTCGACGTCCGTGCCCTTGACCCGCGCCAGGATGCGGTTGAAGTCGGCGGGCCGCGGCGCCTGCGCCTTGGGCAGCGAAATGTCGAGGCTCTTGAGGAACTCGCGCAGCGCCGCGACCTTCTCCGGCGCCGGCGCATCGTGCACGCGATAGACCAGCGGCGTGCGCGCGCGCTCGAGCGTCTCGGCCGCCGCCACGTTGGCGAGGATCATGAACTCCTCGATCAGGCGGTGGGAATCGAGCCGCGCCGGCGTGATCACCCGGTCGACCGTGCCGTCGGGCTTGAGCAGGATTTTGCGCTCGGGCAGCTCGAGGTCGAGCGGCGAGCGATCGGCGCGCGTGCGCTTCACCGCCGCGTAGGCGGCGTAGAGCGGTCCCAGAACGGTTCGCACCAGCGGGGCCGTCGTTTCGTCGGGCCTGCCGTCGATCGCGTCCTGCACCTGCACGTAGTTGAGCCGGGCCGCCGAGCGCATCAGCACGCGATGGAACGCATGCGAGCGCTTGCGCCCGTCGGCGCCGATCACC
>DASPZC010000353.1:0-5287 GCA_035636455.1 Xanthobacteraceae bacterium | reverse complement strand
CGCTCGCGGTCGGCCGGCAGGAGCAGGAGCTGGCGGGCCCGCTGGCGGATCTCGCCGGGCGGCTCGCGCGCCTGGCGCCCCGGGTGATCGTGACCTGCGCGCGCGGCAGCTCGGCGCATGCGGCGACCTTCGGCAAGCATTTGATCGAGCGGTACCTGGGCATTCCCGTCGCCGCCGCCGCCCCGAACATCGCCACGGTTTACGGCCAGCAACTGCGGCTCAAGGACCAGGTTTTTCTCGCGATCTCCCAGTCGGGCATGAGCGACGACCTCGTCGAGGCCGCGCGGGCGGCAAAGTCTTCCGGCGCGCTCACGGTATGCATCGTCAATGCGGTCGCAAGCCCGCTGGCGGCGGCGTGCGACATCGTCCTGCCCATGGGGGCCGGGGCGGAGCTGAGCGTGGCGGCGACCAAGACGTTCATCGCTTCGCTGGCGGCGTTGCTGCGCCTCGCCGCGCGGTGGACGCAGGACGCCGTCATGCAGAACGCGCTCGCGCGCCTGCCCGACCGGCTGGCGGCTGCGGCGCGGCTCGACTGGGGCGGCGCGCTCGGCGCGCTTGCGGGTGCGACGAGTCTCGTCACCATCGGCCGCGGCCCGACGCTTGCCGTCGCGCGCGAGGCAGCGCTCAAGCTCAAGGAAAACTGCAATCTGCACGCCGAGGCGTTCAGCGGCGCCGAGTTCGTGCACGGGCCGGTCGCGCTGGTCGAGAGCGATTATCCCATCCTGCTGTTCATGCCGACCGACGCGGCTGCCGCCGGAATGCGCCAGCTCGCGGCGACCTTGCGGCACAAGGGCGCGGCGTTGTTCGCGGCCGAGCCGGGCGAGGCGACACCCTGGCGGCTCGCGGCGCTGGCGCCCGATCATCCGGAGACCGACGCCGTTTGCCTGATCCAGACCTTCTATGGGATGGCCTATCGGTTGGCCGCGCGGGTCGGCACCGACGTCGACCGGCCGCGCCATCTGCAGAAGGTCACCCGCACCCGATGAGCGAGCCTAGCCGATATGCCGTGGCGGCCGATCATGTGTTCGACGGCACGACGCTGCATGACGACGGCGCCGTGCTGATCGACGGCTCCGACATCGCGGGCGTCCTGCCGCGGGGCGAGGTGCCCGAGACAATCCCGGTACAGAACATTGCCGATGGCGCCTGGCTGGCGCCGGGTTTCATCGACGTGCAGGTGAACGGCGGCGGCGACGTGCTGTTCAACGACGATCCGACGCCCGCCGGCATCGCCGCGATCGCGGCCGCCCATCGGCGCTTCGGCACGACAGCGCTGCTGCCGACGCTGATCAGCGACACGCGGGAGAAGATGCGCGCCGCCGGAGCGGCGGTCGACGCCGCGATGAAGACGAATCCGAGCGTGCTCGGCATTCATTTCGAGGGGCCGTTCCTGTCGCCGGAGAAGCCGGGGGTGCACGATCCGCGCATGCTCCGGCGGCCGGACGCGAGCGACGTGGAATTGTTGGAACGGCGCAACGGCGTCGCGCTCGTCACCCTGGCGCCCGAGGTCGTCCCTGCCGGATTCATCGCGTCGCTCGCGCGCGCCGGGACCAAGATCTCGCTCGGCCATTCGATGGCGACCTACGCGCAGGCGCGAGCCGCGATGACCGAAGGCCTCACCGGCTTCACCCATCTGTTCAATGCGATGCGGCCGCTGGCGGGCCGCGAGCCGGGGCCGATCGCGGCGGCGCTCGAATCCGAGAACGTGTGGTTCGGCATGATCGTCGACGGCACGCATGTGGATCCGGCGATGCTGCGGCTCGCGTTGCGCGGCAAGGCACGGGCGATGCTGGTGACCGACGCGATGCCGCCGGTGGGCGGACGACGCGCGACCTTCATGCTCGGCGGACGCGAGATCAAGGCGGGGCCCGGCTGCTGCACGCGCGACGACGGTACGCTCGCCGGCACCGCCCTCGACATGGCCACGGCGGTGCGCAACGGCATCGAGCTGCTGGGGCTGCCGTTGACCGCTGCGTTGCGCGTCGCCTCGGCCGAGCCCGCGGCGTTTCTCGGGCTTGCGCACCGCCTCGGCCATCTCGCGCCCGGGTGCCGCGCCGACATGATCGCGCTCGATCCAACGAAGATCCAGGTGCTGGAAACCTGGGTCGCCGGGCAGCCGCGCAACGCGTTCCCCACGCAAGCCGGGAGAGGCGCAGACGCGAAGCGCGCATGACCAGGCCCTGCCTTGCGCTGACCGGCGGCACCGGATTCATCGGCCAGCATGTGCTGCGCGAGCTGACGCGGCGCGGCTATCAAGTGCGCGTGCTGCTGCGCCGGCCGACCGTGCTGCCGCCCGACTGCGCGAGCGCGGTGATCGGCGATCTGGCGCGGCCGCAAAACATGGCCTCGGCGCTCGCCGACGTCGATGCGGTGGTCCACTCGGCCGGCCTGTCGCACGCCGCCTCCGGCGTGCCGGAGGACGATTATCGCGTGCTCAATGTCGAGGCGACCATCGGCCTGGCGCGCGCGGCGCGGCGGGCCGGTGTCCGGCGGTTCGTGTTTCTCTCCTCCGTCCGCGCGCAGGCGGGGGCGAGCGACGCGCGCGTGCTGACCGAGCAATTGGAGCCGCAGCCGACCGACGCGTTCGGGCGCTCGAAGCTGGCGGCCGAGCGCGGCCTCGCCGAGGTCGAGATCGACTGGGTGGCGCTGCGCCTCGCCCTCGCCTACGGCCCCGGCGTGACCGGCAACATGGCGCGGCTGATCGCCCTTGCGCGGTCGCGCGTGCCGCTGCCGCTCGGCGCGCTGACGGCGCGCCGCTCGCTGCTCTCCCTCGACAACCTCGCCGCGGCCATCGACTGCGTGGTGAACGCACGGGCGCCGCTGCGGCGGCCGTTGATCGTCGCCGATCCCGAGCCGCTGACGGTTGCCGAGATGATTGCAGCGATGCGGCGCGGCATCGGGCGAAGGCCGGGTCTCGTTCCGGTCCCGCCGCGGCTGCTCGAAATGGTGCTCCGCGCGGCCGGCCGAGCCGATGCCTACCAGCGCCTCGCCCGCCCGCTGGTCGCCGATCCGTCGGCGCTGCTCGCGCTCGGCTGGGTTCCCCCGGTCGCGACGCCGGACGGCCTCGCGCGGCTGACGGCGCGCGTAGATTGACGGATCAGCTTACGCCGACCGGGCGGCCGCGCCCTGGCGGCCGGGCATTCCGGTGGACAGCCGCTCGCGCACGCGACGGGCGGTGCCGATGCCGGACTGGGCAACAAATTTACCCCACCGCCGCGCCTGCCACAGGATGCCGGCATCGACCGAAAGGGAGCGGACGTAGAACGCCAGCGCGGCGGAATGGGAATCGCAGGCCTGTTTGACCGGATCGTCGTAGAAGGCCGCGATTTTTTCCGCGCCCATGCCGGGCGTCGCGAACCAGCGCGGGATGTGGACGTTGCACAGGCGCTCGACGTCGGTGAAGACCTTGTTGACGCCGGTGCCTGCCGCCGGACAGGACGTGGCGAACGCGTCGCCGACCAGCACCGCCCCCGCCTGCCGGTGGCCCTTGGTGGCGTACAGATCGACCGGCCGAACCTTGATGTCGCCGACCACGTCGAAATCGCCCAGCAGCTTTCGCAGTCCCGGCATGGCGGCGAACAGGGTGTCGCGCGGCGCCTCACGCACACCCTGCAGCCAGGGATCGCGCAGCTCGCGATAGACGAACAGGTTCGCGCGCATCGCCGCGCCGATCGGAAACAAGGTCAAATAAGAGATCCGGTCGGCCGCCCGCTCGGGGTAATAGGTCAGCGCCGGAAAGTCGAAGCCGGAGCGGCCGGCCGGCGCAACGTCGAACCCGATGCTGATCGAATGACATCCGCTCAGCTCCGCGCGCGCGATGCCGAGCATGCGGCGCAGGCCGTTGTTGAGCCCGGTCGCCAGCACGACCAGGCGGGCGCAGATCTTCTCTCCGGTCGACAGGACCAAGGTCTGCCGGTCGCTGCCGGTCGAGACGGCCGACACCTTTGCAGGAATGAACGCCGCGCCCGCCGGGAGCTCGGCGCGCATCGCGTTCACCAGGACGTCGTAGAGAATACCGTACTGGTCGTTGGGCCGTTGCTCGACCAGGCGGCCGAAGCGGGCGATCCACAATTCGTCCATGGGCGTCGCGGCGCGCAGCACCGCGTCGGACAACCCGGTCCGGCGAAGCAGATGAAACTGCGGCCCGCTGAGCTTCTCGCTGCGGAAATCCGGCGGATAGACCGGGTGAGGATCGACCACCGCCACGCTGAAGCCGGCGCGCCCCAGCATGGCGGCGGCGGTGGCGCCGGCGAGGCCGGCGCCGGCAATGGCTATGTCCACTTGCCGCATGCGCGGCCTCCATCTCGGGCGTACATCATTGCCGCACAAAGGCTTAACGAAACTTCAAGCCGACCGACGACTCGGCACGATCCGCGCGAGTTCCCGTGCACGACTTGTTCAGGATTGATTGCAACGATGCGGGCGAGGCCGCAGCGCATCATCGCCATCGGGACCCGTCGAATGTCCGACAGCCACGTCAGCGGTTATCCGCGCGTCATCGACAGCGCGTCCATCGTTCCGCTGGCTGAGGAACAGATCATCGGCGCGGTGCACGTCGGCGCGGACGAATTGGCGGTTTCGTCGGTCATCGAGCCGGCGGCGTCGGCCCCGGCCGCGGCCCTGGTCGGACGGGCTTCCCGGACGGGCCTCATCCTCTCGGTGCACAGCGATCTCGATCCGATCGATCGGGAGTGGCGGGCCTTCGAGCGGGAGGCCGGCGGCACGGCGTTCCAGTCGTTCGACTGGCTTGCCAGGTGGCCGCGGCACATCGGCGCTTGCCGGGGCACCGTGCCGGTCATCGTTGTCGGGCGAAGCGCCGGCGGGCGCCTCCTTTTCATCCTGCCGCTGGCGATCGAGCGCCGCGGCCCGGTGCGCGAGCTGTGCTGGCTCGGCTCCGATCTGTGCGACTACAACGCCCCGCTCCTCGCCGCGCGCTTTCACGACCATGTCGGCACGGACGGGTTCGCGCCGCTGTGGCGCGACATCGTCGGGCTGCTGCGGACGAGCCGGCGGTTCCGGTTCGATCTGATCGATCTGCAGAAGATGCCGGAAACGATCGGCCGGCAGATGAATCCGCTGCTCGCTCTCCCGGTGGTGACCAATCCGAGCGGGGCCCACATCGCCACGCTCGGCGGCGAGTGGGAAAAGTTCTACGCGGCGAAACGGTCATCGGCGACCAGGAAGCGCGAGCGCGGGAAGCTCAAGCAGCTGGCCGAGCACGGCGACATCCGTTTCATCGACGCGCAGGACGGCGTCGGCATCGTGCGCACCATGGACGTGCTCATCG
>DASPZC010000352.1:0-14600 GCA_035636455.1 Xanthobacteraceae bacterium | reverse complement strand
CTCGAGCGCTTCGCGGCGCTTCTTTACGCTTTCGGCATGCGCGACGTCGGAACGCAGCCGATCGCGCTCCTGTAGTGAGCGCTGCAACACGATCACGGCGCGCGCGATGTCGCCGACTTCGTCGACACGATTGACGTCGGTGACCTCGGATTTCCAGTCGCCGCGCGCGACCGCGCGCACCGCCTCGGTGATGCGCGCGAGCGGCCGGCTGATCCGCCGCGAGGCCAGCAAGGTGATGACCGCGAAGGAGACGAGCGAGACGGCGGCGACGACGATCAGCCAGACGGTGAGCGAGCGGCCCTCGATCTCGCCGACCCGCACCAATTCGTCGCGCAGCACGTGCAGCTCGTTGACCGGAGTCAGGGCGCAGATGCGCCAGTGGTCGAACACGCCGGCGCAACGCGACCAGTAGGCCTCGTCGCTCGTGCGCAGCAGGGTCGAGCCCTCGACCTCGGTCACGGTCGCGGCCGCATTGTCAATGCCGGCCGACGAGATCGCCCGGTCCGAAGCCAGCACCAGCAAACCCGCACCTTCCAGTCGGGAGAAGTCTTCAAGCACCGCTTCATGCGGGCGCAACGCGCGATGGGCGATCAGCGCAGCGAAGACGTCGCCGAAATCGTCGAAAATCGGCTCGACCACGACGACGGCAAGGGGCGCCGTGGTCTTTATGCCGATGGCAGCGGCCAATCCGGCGGTGAGTTCCGCGGCCTGCCGATACGAGCGGGGACGCTTTCGATTGTTTTCCGCAAACAGCGGCTGAAGTTCCCGGGCGATCGGATGTGCCGCAAGCGTCTGGCTTGTCGCCAGAAGTTCGATCGTCTGGATGTCGGCGCCGATGACGCGCAGCTTCGCGTCCACCACGACGATCCCGTCGAGATCGGCCGATTGCGCCGCCGGGCCGAGCAGCTCGCTCATGGTAATGCCGTTCCCGGAGGAAACGGCCTTCACGATATCCGCGCGTTGCGCGATGGCTTCGAGCCGGCGATTGGCATTTGCGAACAGCAATTCAACCCGTGCGCCCGCCAGGCGCGCTTCGCCGTCAAGCTTCTGGCCGAGCTTTTCCTCCGACAGGCGGCCCAGCTCGACCGCTTGACGCTCGAGGCCCTTGCGCAGCTGCATATAGGTCACGCCGACCAAAGCAGCGAACGCCACCGTCGCGGTGGCAAGGACCGCGAGGATGAGCCGCGCGCTGAGGGAAGACAGGCGATACAATGGCCGATCTCACTCCATGGGCACCCCGCCCATGCTCGCGAGCAACGTCCGCGCCTTCGTCGTCTTGAAGAATCGGATGAAGCGCGTAGCTTCGGGCGTGACCGTCGCGTCCTTGTAGATGAGCAGGAGCGTGACAGCGCTGGGATAGGCGGAATCGGTCGGATGTTTGCCGTCGATTTTCAGGACGACCAGATTGCTGTCAAGCTCCTTCGAGTAGGGACCAAAGCCGATGGCGCCTTCGACCGTGCGCACCGTGTCGACGGCATCCTGCGTCGTCGTCGCCGTCTTCGATTTTTCGGTGAGGGCGAGGTCCTTCCAGCCCGGCATGGTCCCGCGAAGCACATTCAACGTGCTGTCGACCTCTTCACGCCGAACGACCTTGATGCGCAGGTCGTTGCCTCCGACATCGCGCCAGTTGCTCACCGTTCCGGCATAGATGTCGGCGAGCTGCTTTGCCGAAAGATCGGTCACGCCCGCGGAATGGTGCACATAGATGGCTGCCGGCAATCGGAACACCGGCACGGAAATCAATCCGGCCGCTCGTTCCGACTCGGACAGCGGGCGGGCAATCCGACCCAATACCTCCTTGTTTGACCCGACCGCGGCGATGCCCCCGCTTGAATGAATGCTCGGCGGCACGACGACGACGGTCTCCGGGTTGTCGGCGGTATAGGCCGCGCCGAGCACGCGCAGGAGCTCGCTTCCATCGCCCGTGCCGACCACCGGCAGATCGCTTGCGCCGACGGCCGATTGCGAACTCGCAACCGCCAGGAAGGCCAATGCCGGCCATGCGACTATCCTCATGACAACGTCCCTTCAGCTTTTGAATGCAGCGGGCGCGATCTTAAGGGTCGCGCCGTAACGGAAGTGTGAATCGGGTCCGCCCGCGCCCCGAATTCCTCGCCCCATTCGATGCATCGCCTGCACGCGGGGCGGGACTTCGGCCGGGGACACGCGCAGTTGCGCACTCCGACGATGATCGGGCGCGCGGGGAATCGCTGCCTGCCGATTTAGACCCTCTTAAGCGTAACTCGGCTTTTCGCCGCCCGCCCGGCCGATCGTTACCGTTTCGTCGCCGCCCTTAAACAATGATCAGGCCGGCTCAAACCGGATTGGCCTGCGAGATCGCCGTGACATCCGCCGTCCCCGCGCACGATCCTTCGCCCTGTGATCGGGCGCCGACCGGCGTGCAACTCGCGCGGGGCCGCGCGCTTGCCGTGGCGCTCGCCGGCGCCCTGCTCGCCGATCCGGTCCAGGCCGCGAGCCGCGCCGCCGCGCCCTCCGGCCAGGTCATCGGCCTCGCGCAATCCATCTCGCCGGCTGTCGTCCTCGCCATCGTCGTGACGGCCGTCGTCGTGGCCGGCGCGGGCGTCGGCGCATTCGCGCTCCAGCGCCGGGCCGGCAAGGCGGTGGAGGAAGTCCGGCGTCTCACCTCGCTGTTCGACGTCCTCGCCGAAGGCATCCTCGTGTGCACCGGCATGCAGGTCCTCGTCGCCAATACCAGCATCTGCCGCCAGGTCGGCATCGGTTCGGACGAGGTTCGCGACCTGATGATCAGCAGCTTCATTCCCGACGCCGACGTGATCGACCGGCTGCTGTCGGACCGCGACGTCCAGCTCGAGACGCAGATCTACGCGCGCGACGGCAGGACGGTCGAGGTTGAAGTGAGCGCGCGCACCATCCGCTACGCCGGCGCGCCGCGTCGGCTGCTCGAACTTCGCGACATCGGCGAGCGCAAGCAAAGCGCGGAGCGGGTCTCCTATCTCGCGCACCATGACGTGCTCACCGGCCTGCCGAACCGCGACGTGCTGCAGGAGCGGCTCGCCCAGTGCATCGCGCAAGCGCGGCCGTGCGCGATCATGTGGATCGACCTCGATCGCTTCAAGCAAATGAACGACATCCACGGCCATGCCGTCGGCGACCGGATTCTGCGCGTGGTCGCCGAGAAACTGAAATTCGAGCTGCCGGCGGGCACGGTGGTCGCACGGTTCGGCGGGGACGAGTTCGTGGTGCTGTACGAGAACGTCCAGGACGCGCTGGAAGCCCGCCTGATCGGCCAGCAGCTGCGCCGCCTGCTCAACCGCGCGCTCGATCTCGGCGAGCGGCAAGCGACGGTCGGGGCCTCGGTCGGCGTGGCCGTCTATCCCGACGATGCGACGACCGCCGACGACCTCCTCAAGAACGCCGACCTGGCGCTGCATTCCGCCAAGTCCGGCGGCCGGGGAAAATGCCGGCAGTACACCGACGCGCTCGGCCAGGCGCGCCAGCGCCGCATGGCGTTGAGCGGGCAGCTGCGCGGCGCGATCGACAACGGCGATATCCAGGCCTTCTTTCAGCCGCTGGTGCACACCCATGACCTGCACGTGTGCGGCTTCGAGACGCTCGCACGCTGGTTCCACCCCGAGTTCGGCGCCGTGCCGCCGCCCGAATTCGTGCGGCTCGCCGAGGAAAACGGCCTGATCGACCCGCTCACCGATCTGATGCTGCGGTACGCGGTCGAGGCGGCGCGGCAATGGCCGAACGACGTGCGGGTTTCCGTCAACGTGTCGCCGATCCAGCTCAACGGCGAGCTGGTCGACCGGGTGCGCGACATCATCAAGTCATCGCAGCTCGATCCGCGCCGGCTCGAGCTCGAGGTGACCGAGGACGTGCTGATCAAGGACTTCGAGCAGACGGCGAGCATGTTCGCGCGGCTGCGCGCGCTCGGCGTCCAGGTGGCGATGGACGACTTCGGCGCCGGCTTCACCTCGATGGGCAACCTGCGGCGCCTCAACTTCGAGCGGATCAAGATCGACCGCATCTTCACGATGGACCTGCCCAATCATCGCCGGGCGGCCGCCATCGTGCGCGCGATGTTCGTGCTCGCGCGCGAGCTCAAGCTCGACGTGACGGTGGAGGGCGTGGAGACGCAGGAGCAGTTCGCGTTCCTGCGCGAGCAGGGATGCACCGAGGTGCAGGGCTTCCTGTTCAGCCAGCCGAAGCCGCTCAGCGCGTTTGCCGATCCGGCCAGCCTGCGGTTCGATCCCGTCAAGCTCAAGCTGCAGCAGCCGCCCCCGGCGACGGCCGCCCTGATCGCCATCGCCGAGCACCGCTCCAAGCGCGCGTCGTGAGTGAATAGCAAATAGCGAATAGAAGCTGTCTCGAAGTTTCGTTCTACTTACTATTCGCTATTCGCCATTCGCTATTCGCTCTCCCTCACGGCATCTGCGCGGCGCGGCGGCCGGCCGACGTGCCGGCGATGCGGCCGAACACCGAGCCCGCCATCAGGCCGCTGCCGCCCGGATAATTGAAATAGAACAACCCGCCGACCATCTCGCCGGCGGCATAGAGGCCGGGGATCACCGCGCCGTCGCCGTCGATCACCCGCGCATCGACGTCGATCCTGACGCCGCCGAACGTGAAGGTGAGCCCGCAGGTCACCGCATAGGCCTCGAACGGCGGCTCGTCGATGGTGTTCGCCCAGTTCGATTTCGGCACCGCGAGGCCGCGGGTGCCGCGGCCGTCCTTGACGTTGGGATTGAACGGCACGTCGGTCATCACCGCGGCGTTGTAGGCGCGGACGTGCTCGAGCGCGCGCGCCGCGTTCACGTCGTCGAGCTTGCCGACGAGGTCCTCGAGCCTGTCCGCCCTCGCCTTGGTGACGCGCTTGATGCGGTACTCGTCGCGCAGCAGATGCAGCACCTTGCGGTCGAAGATCTGCCAGGCGAACTGGCCCGGCTGCTCGAGAATCACGCGGCCGTATTTGGCGTAGGTGTAGTTGCGGAAATCGGCGCCCTCGTCGACGAAGCGCTCGCCGCGCGCGTTGATCATGATGCCCCAGGGGTAGCTGTGCTTCTGGAAATTGTCGCCGACCGAGAGGTCGCCGAATTCCGGCGCGTTGCGGTCCCAGCCGACCGCGTGGCCGCCCGACCAGTTGCCGGTCGGCTGCGCGCCGATGTCGAGCGCCATCTTGATCCCGTCGCCGGTGTTGAAGCGCGTGCCGCGCACCTTGGCCAGCTCCCAGCCCGGTCCGAGGTAGCGCGTGCGCCATTCCGCGTTGGCCTGAAAGCCGCCGGCCGCGAGCACGACGCACTTCGCGCGCACGTCGCCGGTCTTGCCGGCGTGGCGCACGCGCACGCCCTTGACGCCGTCATCGTCGGCGATGAGGCTCATCGCGCGCGCGCCGTAGACGACCCCGACGCGGTTCTTGCGCGCGATGTCGATCCAGGCGGCAATCAGGCCGGGGCCGCCGCCCCAGGTCTCCACGGTGAGCCCGCCCCAGAACTTGAACTTGCCGTCCACCTTGAACGCCTGGCGGCCGTAGATCGGCGCGAAGCGAACGCCCTTGCCGCGCATCCAGCGCATGGTGTCGCGGCTCCTCCTGATCAGCAGCTCGGCGAGATCGGGATCGGCGCGATATTCGGTGACGCGCCCCAAATCGTCGAAGAATTTCTCCTCGGTGTAGGTGCCGAAATCGGTGTTGCGGATCTCCTCCTCGGTGAGGTCGGGCATCAGCGCCTTGAGGTCGTCGACCCCGTCGTAGACGCAGCGCATGGCACCGGCGGTGAACCGGCTGTTGCCTCCGGCCTCCTCCTCCGGCGCCCGCTCGAGCACGAGCACCGACACGCCGCTCTCGGCCGCGGCCAGCGCCGCGCTGAACGCGGCATTGCCGGCGCCGACCACCACGATATCGACTGACGAAGGCAACATGCGAATGCAATCCCCGGTATGAGCCCCGCGCCGGTCGACCGCGCGGCCGGCGGATCATATACATCAGGCGCGATGACCAAGGCCACCCACTCGCTCGCGGCACTCAACGCCGCAAGCCATGCGGACTTCGTCGCCGCGCTCGGCGACGTGTTCGAGCACGCGCCGTGGGTGGCCGCGGCCGTGGCCGACGAACGCCCGTTCGCGACCGTCGCCGCGCTGCACGGCGCCCTCATTCTGGCGGTGCGCACCGCGCCGCGCGAGACGCAGATAAAATTCGTGCGCGGCCATCCCGAGCTCGGCGGCAAGGCGGCGCGCACCGGCGCCGTGACCGAGGCCTCGAAGGTCGAGCAGGGCAGTCTCGGCCTCGATCGCCTGGGCGAGGAGGAATTCGCGCGGTTCGAGCGGCTCAACCTGGCCTATCGCGCGCGCTTCGGCTTTCCCTTCATCATCTGCGTGCGCCGGCATACGCGCGACTCGGTCCTGGCGCGTTTCGAGCAACGGCTCGGCAACGATGCGGATGCGGAACTCGCCGCCGCGCTCGCGGAGATCGCCCTGATCACGCGCCTGCGGCTCGTCGCCAAGGTCGACGGGCCGGGCATGCCGGTGACGTGCGGCGAACTGACGACCCACCTCATCGACACGCTCCACGGGCGCCCGGCCGACGGCGTCGGACTTACGCTCTACGAGATCGGCGCGCGCGGCATCGGCCTTCTCATGCGGACGGCCACCAACCGGAACGGCGGCACCGACCGGCCGCTCATGGCCGACGCGCCGTTGCGCATCGGGACCTACGAGCTGCATATCGAAGCGGGCGCCTATTTTGCGGCGCGCGGAGCGTCCCTTCCGCGGCCGCCTTTTCTCGATGTCGTGCCGATCCGCTTCGCGATCGCCGAGCCCGAGGGCAGCTATCACGTTCCGGTACGCATGACGCCGTGGAGCTATACGACGTACCGAGGAAGCTGAGGCTTAAAAGCCGATCAAACAACGAAGCGCCGCCCGCATGCGGTTCCGCCTGGGCGGCGAATCGCCCATAGTTGGCGCGGAACTCTAATCCTGCCGACAAGGGGACACGGCCATGCCGCTCGACTACTGCCATCCCACCGCCCCGCACAAAAAACTGCGGCTGCCGGAATGGTACGTGTCGAGCCTGATGATGGACCGCGCGCTCGACGCCGTCGTGCGCCGGGCGCGCAAGCTCGACCGCGCGCACGACATTCCCTACCTCGCCGGCTACAGCAAGGACGGCAAGACCATCTATATCGACCGGCACATGCCGAGGTCGTTCCGCTACAGGGGACGCGAGATCGACACCGACCGTTTCCTCATCCTGCACGAGGAGGTCGAGAAGACGCTGATCGACCGGCTCGACCTGCACTATCTGCATGCGCACCAGATCGCCACGCGCGCCGAGCAGGCCGCCGTGCGCGCCGCCGGCGTGACTTGGCGCGACTACGACCGCTTCATGCAGAAGTACGTGAAGCGGATGGGCGACGAGCGGCTGACCAGGGTGCCGGCCGATCTCGACACCAAGCCTTACCGCGACGAGCATGACGACGATTTGTTGAAGCGGATGATGCAGGCGGTGGAAAAGGGCAAGGTCCCGCGCGGCATCGGCACGGAGCGCGTGCGCGACGCGGCCGCCCACCTGAAGGCGCACGTGAAGGATCACGCGAGCAAATCCCTCCCCTGAAAGGGGAGGGATCACACCGCCTGGTTCTTCAACTCCGTCTCGCCGCGCCACAGGCGCTCGAGATTCTCCGTGAGCACATCGATCACGTTGTCCTCGTAGCGGCGCGTCTCGCCGGCGGTGTGCGGGGTGATCAGGACGTTGTCCAACCCCCACAGCGGCGATGATGGCGGCAGCGGCTCCTCGACCGTGCAATCGAGCGCGGCGCCGGCGATGCGTCCGGCTTCGAGGGCGGCGATGAGCGCCGGCTCGTCGACCACGCGCCCGCGCGCCACGTTGACCAGATAAGCCGATGGTTTCATCAGGCGCAGTGCGCTCTCGCCGATCAGCTTCTCGGTCTGCGGCGTGAGCGGGCAGGTGAGCGCGACGATGTCGGCCTGCGGCAGGACGTCGGCGAGGCGATCCTGCGCCACCACCTGGTCGGCGGCCGCCGCGCCGGTCGCCGGATCGCGCTTCGCGCCGATCACCTGCATGCCGAAGGCGCGCGCCAGCCCGGCAAGCCGCGAGCCGATGCGGCCGAGACCGACGATCAGCAAGGTCTTGCCGCCAAGCTCGTCCTCGCGCCGCGCCGGATCGGAGATCATGCCGCGCCAGTGGCGGCGCCGCTGGTCGTCGCGCGCCGCCGGAAGGTGCCGCATCAGCGCGAGGATCAGCGCCATCGCGTGCTCGGCGACCGCACGCTCATTGACGCCCTGGGCGCTGGCGAGACGGACGCCGCGCGCGCGCAAAGCGTCGCGGTCGAACTGATCGACCCCGGCGCCGATCGATTGGATGAAGCGCAGCTTCGGCGCGCGCTCGATCAGCTCGTCGCGCCACAGGCCGGAGACGACGAGAACGTGCGCGTCGGCGATGCGCGCCTCGAGCTCGTCGCGCGTGCGCACCTCCACGTGGCGCAGGCCGGCCTTGCGCAGGACAAAACGGTCGCCCAGGCGATAGGCGACGTGGGCAAAGCAGATCGTGAGGTTTTCTCGATCGGGAAACGGCGGCATCGCGTCACTCACAACAAAACGCCGCGCGCCGCGTCGTCACGGCGCACGGTTCGACCCCGCACGTCGGCGGCGCGGAGGTCGCGCCGCCTGACGTGAATCTCAGACGGCTTCCTTGAGATCCTTGGCGGCGCGGAACGCGACCTTCTTGCTCGCCTTGATCTTGATCGGCTCGCCGGTCGCCGGATTGCGCCCCATGCGGGCGGCGCGCCGGCGCACCTGCAGGATGCCCAGCCCGGCGATGCGGACGCGCTCGCCCTTCTTGAGGTGCTTGACGAGGAGCCCCACCAAGTCGTTGAGAATCGTCTCGCACTGTTTTTTCGGCACCTCGTGGCTCTCCGCAAGCGACGCCGCGAGATGTTTGAGGGTAACGGTCGTAGGTGTTGCTGCCTTGGCCATCGTCGATAGACTCCCCGTTTCGTCGAGATCGCGTTGGAAACGCCGAATCACGCTGGGCCGCATTGATACTAGATTCGTGGCGGCTGGCCACGCGAAAAACCGCTATTTATCGAGGAAACTTGTCGACAACGGCGGTCCCGGCGGGCGCCTTTTGCACCCCGCATTGAGGCAACAAGATGGTCGAAAAGCCCGGTTTTACGGGGTTTTTCGCCGGAGCGCCGGTTGCACGAGCCGCGAAATAGCGAAAAACCCGCTATTTATCGAGGAAACCGAGGCCAGAGCACCGCCACGACGACCGCGTGGCGAAGGCCGACGGCGGCCTCCGCCGTGCCGGATGCTGCTGATCGAGGGGCGAATGAAGAGCGCAGCCGGGTAGCCCGGATGGAGTGAAGCGCAATCCGGGGAGGGTCCCGCATTGCGCTACGCCCCGTGCGGGCTACATTCTTGACCCACTCGAACTGCGTGAAATGGAGCGCGCATGATCGCGCCGGCGCCGACACCGCTGAGTGCGCCGCTCGTCACCGACAGCGTGACGATGCTGGGCACCGACGCGCACGGGCGCGCGGTGCTCGCCGCGTCGCACGGCGGGATCTACGCGGCCTATCTGGCGGCCAAGGCGGGCGTCAAGGCGGCGATCCTGAGCGACGCGGGCGTCGGGCGCGAGCGCGCCGGCATCGGCGGACTGGGGTTCCTCGAACAGATGGGCGTGCCGGCAGCGGCGGTCGGCCATCGCACCGCGCGCATCGGCGACGGCGTCGATTGCGCCAAGCGCGGCATCATCAGCCATCTCAATGCGCCGGCCGCCGCGGCCGGGCTGCGCGTCGGCATGCACGCGAGCGTCGCGCTCGACCTCCTGGCCGCGAGCGACGGGCCGCCCTCCCCGGCCCCCGCGCCGCGACAGGAGACGCGCCATCGCCTCGCCGCGGCCGAGGTGCCGGGCGTCGCCGTGCTGGCGCTCGACTCCGCGTCCCTGGTGACGCCCGACGACGCCGGCGCCATCATCCTCACGGGCTCGCACGGCGCGCTGCTCGGCGGCCGGCCGGAGACCGCCATGAAGGTCGCGGTGTTCGCGGCGGTCTACAACGACGCCGACCGCGGCATCGACGACTGCGGCGTCTCGCGCTTGCCGGCGCTCGACCAGCGCGGCATCGCCGGCGCCACGGTGAGCGCGTGGAGCGCGCGCATCGGCGACGGGCTGTCGACCTATCGCGACGGCTTCGTCACCGCCGTCAACGAAACGGCCGCGCGCCACGGCGGCGAGATCGGCATCGCGGCAACCGAGCTGGTGCGCCGGCTGGTGGCCGCGCGCGGCAAAGGCTGCTGAGGCGATCGTGTTCGGCCTTGCACCCTGTTTTCGCAGCGCGCAATCTGCGGACCGCAAGCCGTCGGGGGATGTCGCATGAAAACGCGCCTTATGCGAACCGTGTTGCCGGTTCTCCTGGTTGCGACCCTGTTCGGGACAGCTCGCGCCGAAGTGTTTGCCGTTCGGGTCGCGCACCAGCCGGGGCTGAGCTATCTGCCGCTGATGGTCATCGAGAAAGACGGGCTGTTGGAAAAGCATGCGCGCGCGCAAGGCCTGAAGAGCTTGAGCTATGCGCAGGTTCGCGTCGGCAGCGCCGCGGCGCTCAATGAAGTCCTGCTCGCGGGGGCCGCCGATGTGGTCGCCGGCGCCATCACCGTCATGGCGGTTCTGGCGGATCGCGCACGGCAGACGCTCGAGGTCCGCGGAATCGCCGCGCTCAACAGCGACGTCCACTATCTCAACACCAATAGTCCGCGCATCAAGACGCTGAGGGACTTCTCCGATGCCGACCGCATCGCCGTGAGCGCCGTGAAGCTGTCGATTCACGCCATCATGCTGCAGATGGCCGCCGAAAAGGAGTTTGGGCCCGGCCGGCACGAGACGCTCGACCGCCTGACCGTATCGTTGCCCCACCCGGAAGCGATGGCGTCGCTGCTTGCTTCGGGGACGGAGATCACGGCGCACCTGACCACGACGCCGTTCAAGCGGATCGAGCTCAGGGACGCGCGCGTGCGCCGGCTGCTCGCTTCCGACAGCGTCCTCGGCGGTGCGCCAACCGGAGCCATGTTGTGGACCACCGGAAAGTTCCGCGCGGAGAATCCGAAGGCGTACGCGGCGCTGCTGGCCGCGCTCAAGGAGGCCATCGACATCATCCGCAAGGATCCGGATCGCGCGGCGCGGATCTATATCGAAACGGAGAAGTCCAACCTCGAGCCCGCCTTCGTGCGGGAATTGATCACGGACCCGGACGATATTTTCACCATCGTGCCGGAGCGCACCTTCGCCTTCGTCGAGTTCATGCAGCGGACCGGGCGTTTGAAGGGGCGGTTTTCCGGGTGGAAGGATCTGTTCTTTCCGGAAATTCACGATCAGCCGGGAAGTTGAGGTCGCGCGCCATGCCGGTCCGCGCGATTGCGCCGCAAAATCTGCTCGTCATCATGTCCGACGAGCACTCGGCGAAGCACCTCGGATGCTACGGGCACCCGCTGGTGAAGACGCCGCATATCGACGCGCTGGCCGCGCGCGGCGTTCGCTTCGACGTCTCCTATACCAACTCGCCGGTGTGCATTCCGGCGCGCGCCGTTTTCGCGACGGGGCGCTATGTGCATCAGATCGGCTTCTGGGACAACGCCAACCCCTATGATGGCACGGTGCCGAGCTGGCATCACCGCCTGCGCGACGCGGGCCATCACGTCGTCTCGATCGGCAAGCTGCATTATCGCTCGACCGAGGACGACAACGGCTTCAGTGAAGAAATCATTCCGATGCACGTGGTCGACGGCCAGGGAGATTTGCTGGGGCTCATCCGCGACGACCTGCCGAAACGGGGCGCGGCCTGGAAGATGGCCCGCATGGCCGGGCCCGGCGAATCGCCGTACACGTTCTACGACCGGGAGATCGCCGCACGCGCGCAAATCTGGCTGCGCGAGGAGGCGCCCAGGCACCGGGACAAGCCGTGGGCGCTGTTCGTCTCGTTCGTCGCGCCGCACTTTCCGCTCACCGCCCCGCCGGAGCACTTCTACCGCTATTATGACGACCCGGCGCTGCCGCTCCCAAAGCTTTATGAGACGGACCAGCGGCCGTCGCATCCGTACCTGAAGGAATACGGCGCCAGCTTCGCCTATGACGAATATTTCGACGATCCGGACAAGGTGCGGCGCGCGGTCGCCGGCTATTTCGGGCTGTGCAGCTTTCTCGACGAGAATATCGGAAAGATCATTGCTACCGTGTCGCATTGCGGGCTGACCGCGAGCACGCGGATCATCTATACCAGCGACCACGGCGACAATCTCGGCGCGCGCGGCGTGTGGGGCAAGTCGACGATGTACGAGGAAGCGACGCGCGTGCCGTTGGTCATGGCCGGCCGAAATATTCAGGACAACAGCGTGTGCGTGACGCCGACGAGCCAAGTCGACTTCTTTCCGACGGCCCTCGCCGAGGTCGGGCTGGACGATGCCTTACCTGACGCGTTGCCGGGACGGTCGCTGTTCGCCATAGCCGCCGAGCCGCCGCAGCCGGACCGGGTCATCTTCTCCGAGTATCACGGCATGGGATCGACGTCCGGCGTGTTCATGATCCGCACAGGCCGATTCAAGTACGTGCACTACACCAAATTCGCGCCCGAACTGTTCGATCTCGAGACCGACCCGGAGGAACTCAGAGACCTGGCACGTGACACGAAATACAAGGATGCGATCGAGCAATGCCATGCGGAGCTCGAATCCATCTGCAAGCCGGCGGTCGTCGACGCGAGCGCGCGGCGCCGCCAGGCGCACGTGCTCGCGCTCAATGGCGGACGCAACGCGGTGATAGCGCGCGGCGATTTCGGCTTTTCACCGCCGCCCGGCATCCAACCGGATTTTCAGAAAGTGTTGCACCGATGACCGCCCTCCCTTCCAACTCCGCCCGCCGGCTCAATGGCGGCCAGGCGCTCGCCGAGATGCTCCGCCTCGCCGAGGCCGGGCCGATGTTCGGCATGGGCGGCTTCCAGCTGCTGCCGTTCTACGAGGCGGTGCGGGCGCTTCAGCTCCGGCACGTTCTCATCAACGACGAGCGCTGCGGCGCGTTCGCGGCCGACGCCTATGCGCGCGTCACCAACAAGCCGGGGGTGTGCGACGGCACGCTCGGGCCGGGCGCGACAAATCTCGTCACCGGGCTGCTGGAGTCGCTCAACGCCGGCATTCCCCAGGTGGTGCTGATCGGCGACGCCAACCGCGATCACGCCGGCAAGAACATGACGCAGGAGGCGCGGCAGGTCGAGATTTTGCGCCCGGCCGTCAAGGAGGTGATCCGCATCGAGGCGATCAAGCGGGTCCCTGAGCTGCTGCGCCGCGCCTTCGCGGTGGCAACGAGCGGCCGGCCCGGACCGGTGGTGCTCGATGTCCCGGAGGACGTGTGCCACGGCGAGCACGAGTTCGACGCCGCCGATTTCTGGATCGATCCGGGCACATTGAAGGCGCCGGCGCGCCGCACCCGGCCGGACCCCGCCGAGGTCGAGCGCGCGGCGGCCCTGATCGCCAAGGCCGAGCGTCCGCTGCTGCTCGCCGGCGGCGGCATCCACATCTCGCAGGCCTACGCGGCGCTCGCCGCGTTTGCGGAGAATTTCGCCATTCCGGTCGCCCACACCATGTCGGGCAAGGGCGCCATCGCCTGCACCCATCCGCTCTCCGCCGGGCTGTTCGGCCGCTACGCGCGCATCGCCAACGAGCTGATCGCCGCCGCCGACGTGCTGATCGTCGTGGGCTGCAAGCTCGGCGAGATCGCCACCCGGCGGTTCGCCCTGATCCCGGCCGGCAAGCCGGTCGTGCACATCGATGTCCTGCCCGAGGAGATCGGCCGCACCACCCGCGCCGACGTGGCGCTCGCCGGCGATGCGGGCCTCGCGCTCGCCGATCTCGCCGCGGCGCTCGGCGACGGCGCGGGAGCGCGGGCGCGGCGCAGGAGCTATGCCGGAGAGGTGCCGGCGCGCATGACGAAGTGGCGCGAGGGCGCGGCGGACCGGCTCAAATCGGACGAGAAGCCGATCAATGTCGGCCGGCTGATCGACGAGATCAACGCGCTGCTGCCGGACGACGCGATCCTCGTCGCCGACGGCGGTTTCGCCGGGCATTGGGCCGGGCTGCTGTTCGACACCAAGCAGGCCGGGCGCCACTTCATCGCCGACCGCGGCCTCGCCTCGATCGGCTACGGGGTCCCGGGCAGCATGGGCGCGCAGCTCGCCGCCGGCGCGCGGCGCGTCGTGGGCTTGACCGGCGACGGCGGCCTCAACATGACGCTCGGCGAGTTGGAGACCGCGCGCCGCGCCGGCACGCCGTTCGTGCTGTGCGTGTTCAACAATGCGGCGTCCGGCTACGTGAAGGCGCTGCAGCACTCGATGTTCGGCGCCGGCAGCTATCAGTCGTCCGATCTCGTGGAGATGGATTACGCGGCAATAGCCCGCGCCATGGGCTGCCACGGCATCCGCGTCGAGGAGCCGGGCAAGATCGCGGCGGCGCTGCGCGAAGGCCTCGCCAACACATCGAGCCCGACCGTGCTCGACGTGGTGGTCACCCGCGACCCCGCCCGCATGCTCCCCGGCGTCGACGCGCGCACGCTGGTGGTGCAG
>DASPZC010000351.1:0-8913 GCA_035636455.1 Xanthobacteraceae bacterium | reverse complement strand
GGACCGTTGTTGCGTGTCCCAATGTTGACAGCGATGGCACCACTTCCTAGCGTTCCGGTCAATAATGCAGAACAGAGTTTCGCGCCGCGAAACTCTGCAGGGAGGAAATCTTGTCCAGTTTCGTCGAACTGCGCCCCGGCGCCGTCGCCGTCGTCCTCGTCGACAACCCGCCCGTCAATGCGCTCCGGCAGGAGGTGCGCGCCGGATTGCTGGACGCCTTCACCCAGGCGCGCGACGACAACAGCATCGACGCGATCGTGCTCGCCGCAGCCGGGCGCACCTTCATCGCCGGCGCCGACATCACCGAGTTTGACAAGACGCCGCGCCCGCCGGGTCTGGTCGAAGTGCTCGACGCCATGGACGCGAGCAAGAAGCCGATCGTCGCCGCGCTGCACGGCACGCCGCTCGGCGGCGGGCTCGAAGTCGCGCTCGCCTGCCATTACCGCGTGGCGGCGCCCGGCACCCGCCTGGGGCTGCCCGAGATCAAGCTCGGCCTGATCCCCGGCGCCGGCGGCACCCAGCGGCTGCCGCGCCTGATCGGCGTCGACAAGGCGCTGCCGATGATTCTCAGCGGCGATCCGATTTCGGCGAAGGAGGCGCTGGCGAACGGCCTCGTCGACGAGATCGTCGAGGGCGACGTGACCCAGGGGGCGATCGCGTTCGCGCGCCGGATCGTCGCGGAAAAGCGGCCGCTGCGGCGCACCCGCGACCTGGAGGACAAGCTCGAGTTCTATCGCGCCAACCGGGGGGCGTACGACGAAGTCGTCGCCAAGTCGGCCAAGCGCACGCGCGGGCTTGCCGCGCCGGCCGCCGCCATCGAGGCGGTGCGCTGGTCGTTCGAGGTGCCGATGGAGGAAGCCGAGCGCCGCGTGCGTGAGAAATTCCAGGTGCTGCGCGAGGGCGAGCAGTCGAAGGCGCAGCGGCACATCTTCTTCGCCGAGCGCGAGGCGGCGAAAGTGCCCGACATGCCCGCCGGCACCAAGCCGCGCGAGATCAAGCGCGCCGCCGTGCTCGGCGCCGGCACCATGGGCGGCGGCATCGCCATGTGCTTCGCCAACGCGGGCATTCCGGTGAACATCATCGAGGTCAACCGCGACGCGCTGACGCGCGGGCTCGACACCGTCGGCAAGAACTACCGCAACACGGTGGCGCGCGGCGGGCTCGCGGCCGACGAGATGGAGCGCCGGCTCAAGCTGCTCAACGGGGTGACCGAGCTCGAGGCGGCGGCGGAGGCGGACATCGTCATCGAGGCGGTGTTCGAGGAAATGGATTTGAAGAAGCAGGTGTTCGGCAAGCTCGACCGGATCGCCAAGCCGGACGCGGTGCTCGCGACCAACACGTCCTATCTCAACGTCGACGAGATCGCCAAGGCGACGCAGCGGCCGCCCTCCGTGCTCGGCATGCACTTCTTCAGCCCGGCGAACGTGATGCGGCTCTTGGAGATCGTGCGCGGCGCGCAGACCGCGCCCGACGTGCTCGCCACCGCCGTCGCGGTCGGCCGCCGCATCGGCAAGGTGCCGGCGGTGGTCGGCGTCTGCCACGGCTTCGTCGGCAACCGCATGCTGCACGCGCGCGGCATCGAGGCCGAGCGCATGCTGCTGGAAGGCGCGCTGCCCCAGGACGTCGACGGCGCGCTCACCGAATTCGGCTTCCCCATGGGACCGTTCGCCATGAGCGACCTCGCCGGCCTCGACGTGGGTTGGCGCGTGCGCAAGGCCTCGGGCGCCAAGGCCGAAATCGCCGACGCCCTGGTCGAGGCCGGGCACTACGGGCAGAAGACCGCCAGGGGATTCTATCGCTACGAGGCGGGCTCGCGCTCGCCGCTTCCGGATGCGGACACGGAGCATCTCATCGTCGAGGCGTCGATGCGCCACGGCATCAAGCGCCGCACCATCGACCGCAAGGAGATCTTCGAGCGGCTGATCTTTCCGCTGATCAACGAGGGTGCGCGCATTCTCGACGAAGGCATCGCCACGCGCTCGGGCGACGTCGACGTGATCTGGATCTACGGCTATGGCTGGCCGATCTGGCGCGGCGGCCCGATGCATTATGCGGACAACGTCGGCCTGCCCTACATCCGCGACCGGCTTAAGGAGATCGCCGCCAACGCCGGCATCAAGCAGTTGGAGCCCGCGCCGCTGTTGCTGCGCCTCGCGCAGACCGGCGGCAAGTTCGGCACCTACGCGGCCAAATCGGCATGATGAGGCCAATGCAGGTGATGGGGGCGTGTCCCGGATGCGGTGCAGCGCGCAGCGCAGCGGAGCGGTGCACCGCTGATCCGGGACCCAGGTTGCGCAAAAATTTTGGACCCCGTGTCTGCAGCGCATCACTTCGTGCTGCGCTGCGCACGGGGCACGGACCGATGTGATGACCCCCGCCCGGCCGTTTGCGTGGGAACGCTCCTATCCGCCGGGCGTGCGCTGGGATGCGCCGATTGCGACCTCGACCTTGCCGGCGCTGCTCGACCGCGCGGTGGCGCGGTTCGGCGACAGGCCGGCGCTCGAATACCGCGACCGGCGCATCAGCTACCGCGAACTTGGCGATTTTGCCGATCGCGCCGCGGCGTCCTTCCTCGATCTCGGCGTCGGCCGCGACACGACCGTTGCGCTCTATCTGGCCAACACGCCGTACCATCCGATCGCGGCGTTCGGCGTGGCGCGGTGCGGCGCGCGCATCGTGCACCTGAGCCCGCTCGATGCGGAGCGCGAGCTTGTGCATAAGCTTCATGACAGCGGCGCGCGCATCCTCGTCACCGCGCGGCAGGCTTGGCTGCTGCCGATGGCGCAAAAACTGCTGGCGGCCGGCCACGTCGATCGGGTGATCGTCGGCGACGACGCGGCGTGGGGTCCGTCGCCGGCGCCGCCCGAGCCGTTCGCCGAGACGGAAACCTGCGTCTCGTTTGCGACCCTCATGGCGCGCAGGCAAAAGCCCGACAATTTGATCCGCACTTGGCCCGCGGTTGGCGGCGATGACGTCATGCTGCTGCAATATACCGGCGGCACCACCGGCGCGCCCAAGGGCGCGATGCTCACCCACGCCAACCTGACCGCGGCGGTGTCGAGCGTCGAGGAATGGATGCAGGGACAGCATTTGAGCATGCCGGGCGAGGAACGCGTCATCTGCGTCCTGCCGCTGTTCCACATCTACGCCTTCTGCGTGGTGATGCTGCGCAGCCTCGCCGCCGGCAACGAACTGCTGCTGCGGCCGCGCTTCGACGTCGAGACGACGATCCGCGACATCGAAGTCAAGCGCGCCACCGTGTTTCCCGGTGTGCCGACCATGTGGATCGCGCTCGCTGCCTATCCGGGGATCGAGACGCGCGACCTGTCGTCGTTGCGGCTGTGCGGCTCGGGCGGCGCGCCGCTGCCGGTCGAGGTGACGCAACGGGTCGAGCGGCTGATCGGAGGACGGCTCGGCAACGGCTTTGGCATGACCGAAACCTCCGCCCCCGGTACGGCGCTCCCGCGCGAAGGCCCGACGAAACCCGGATCGATCGGCCTGCCGCTGCCCGGCATCGCCATGCAGGTGGTCGCGCTCGACGATCCGCGCCGCCTGCTCGGCCCCAACGAGATCGGCGAGTTCCGCATCAGCGGCCCCAACGTGATGACGGGCTACTGGAACCGGCGCGAGGAGACGCGCGCGGCGTTCGTCGACGGCTTCTTTCTCACCGGCGACCTCGGCTATATGGACGAGGACGGCTATTTCTTCCTGGTCGACCGCAAGAAGGATTTGATCATCTCCGGCGGGTTCAACGTCTATCCGCACGTCATCGAGGAGGCGATCTTCGAGCATCCCGATGTGGAAGAAGTGATCGTCATCGGCGTGCCGGACGACTATCGTGGCGAGGCCGCCAAGGCCTTCGTGAAGCTGCGCGGGGGCGCCTCGGCGCTGACCATCGATGAGCTGCGCGAATTTCTCGCCGACAAGGTCGGCCGGCACGAGATGCCGGCCGCGCTCGAGATTCGCGACGCCCTGCCGCGCACCGCCGTCGGCAAGCTGTCCAAGAAGGAGCTTGTCGCGGAAGAGAGGCAGAGACGGAATCCTCCCCCGCTTGCGGGCCCCCACCCTACCCTCCCCCGCAAGCGGGGGAGGGATTTGAGAGAGCAGAGTTCAAATCGCGCGAGGTCATGATGCCCGAGGCCGTCATCGTTTCCACCGCCCGCACCCCGATCGGCAAAGCCTATCGCGGCGCCTTCAACCACACCCATGGCGCCGTGCTGGGCGGCCATGTGATCCGCCACGCGGTCGAACGCGCCGGCATCGAGCCAAGCGAGATCGAGGACGTGATCCTCGGCTGCGCCATGCCGGAGCGCGCGACCGGGCAGAACGTCGCGCGGCTCGCCGCCATCCGCGCCGGGCTGCCGGTCACCGTGTCGGGCACCACCGTCAACCGCTTCTGCAGCTCGGGCCTGCAGGCGATCGCCATGGCGGCGCATCGGGTGATGCTCGGCGAGACCAAGGTGATGGTCGGCGGCGGCCTCGAAAGCATCAGCCTGGTGCAGGATCCCAACCGCCAGCCGGTCTACGAGGACTGGCTCAAGGACCATAAGCCGCAGCTGTGGATGCCGATGATCGAGACCGCCGACATCGTGGCGGCCCGCTACGGCGTGGCCCGCGACGCGCAGGATGCCTACGCGCTCGAGAGCCAGCGGCGCACCGCGTCCGGCCAGCAGGCCGGCCGCTTCGCCGACGAGATCGTGCCGCTGCCGACGATCAAGAAGGTGATCGACAAAGAGACGAAGGCCGAGAGCCTCGAGCCCGTCACGCTGAAGAGCGACGAAGGCAATCGGCCCGACACCACGCTCGAGGGCCTGGCGTCGCTCAAGCCGGTGCGCGAGGGCGGCTACATCACCGCCGGCAATGCGAGCCAGCTCTCCGACGGCGCCTCGGCCTGCGTGGTGATGGAGGCCCGGCTCGCGGAAAAGCGCGGGCTCGAGCCGCTCGGCACCTTCCGCGCGCTGGCGGTGGCCGGCTGCGAGCCGGACGAGATGGGCATCGGGCCGGTGTTCGCGGTGCCGAAGCTGCTCCAGCAGCAAGGCTTGGCGATGGACGACATCGACCTGTGGGAACTCAACGAGGCTTTCGCCAGCCAGGTGCTCTACTGCCGCGACCGCCTCGGCATCCCGCAGGAGAACCTGAACGTCGACGGCGGCTCGATCTCGATCGGCCATCCCTACGGCATGAGCGGCGCGCGCATGATGGGCCACATCCTGATCGAGGGCCGCCGGCGCAAGGCCAAGCGCGCCGTCGTCACCATGTGCATCGGCGGCGGCATGGGCGCTGCCGGCCTGTTCGAGATTCATTGAAGGGCATGCCCCGGATGCGGCGCAGCGTGTAACGGTGCGCCGCTGATCCGGGGTCCAGTTGTGAACAAACGATCGATCCCGGGTCTGCGGCGCACCACTTTCGTGCTGCGCCGCGCCCAGGAAACGCCGAGGAGAGCACCATGGACCTGCGTTTCACTGCCGAGGAAATGAAATTCCGCGACGAGGTGCGCACCTTCATGCGCACCGCGCTGCCGCCGGAGATCCGCCGCAAACTGGTCGAGGGCCGCCGCGTGACCAAGGACGACATCGTCGCCTGGCAGCGCATCCTCAACGCCAAGGGCTGGGCGGTGGTGAACTGGCCGGTCGAATGGGGCGGCCAGGACTGGAGCCCGGTGCAGCAATACATCTATCTCGAGGAGCTGCAGCAGGCGCCGGCGCCGCCGCCGCTCGGCTTCGGCGTCACCATGGTCGGCCCGGTGATCATCGCCTTCGGCAACGAGACGCAGAAGCAGCGCTACCTGCCGCGCATCGCCAACCTGGACGACTGGTGGTGCCAGGGCTTTTCCGAGCCGGGCTCCGGCTCCGACCTCGCGTCGCTCAAGACTTCGGCGCGGCGCGACGGCGACCATTACGTGGTCAACGGCCAGAAGACATGGACGACCACCGCCCAATATGCCGACTGGATCTTCTGCCTGGTGCGCACCGACCCGGCGGCGGCGAAAAAGCAGGAGGGCATCTCCTTCCTGCTGATCGACATGAAGACGCCGGGCATCACCGTACGGCCGATCCAGACGATCGACGGCGGGCGCGAAGTGAACGAAGTGTTCTTCGATGACTTGCGGGTGCCGCTCGAGAATTTGGTCGGGCAGGAGAACAAGGGCTGGGACTGCGCGAAATTCCTGCTCGGCAACGAGCGCTCCGGCATCGCCCGCGTCGGCATGTCGAAGGAGCGCATCCGCCGCCTGCGCGAGCTGGCGGCGCTCGAGCGCGCGGGCGACCGCCCGCTGATCGAGGACGAGCGCTTCTGCGCCAAGGTCGCGGCGGTCGAGGTCGAGCTGAAGGCGCTGGAGATGACGCAGCTGCGCGTCGTCGCGGCGGAGCGCAACCGCAAGGGCAACAAGCCCGACCCGGCCTCCTCCATCCTCAAGATCAAGGGCTCGGAGATCCAGCAGACCATCGCCGAATTGCTGCTCGAAGTGGTCGGGCCCTATGCGCTGCCCTATCAGCCGGAATATCTCGAGGACGAGCGCCGGAACGAGCCGCCGATCGGCCCCGACTGGGCGCCGTCGCTCGCGCCCAGCTACTTCAACATGCGCAAGGTCTCGATCTACGGCGGCACCAACGAAATCCAGAAGAACATCGTCGCCAAGGCGATACTGGGATTGTGAACTCCCTCTCCCCGCTTGCGGGGAGAGGGTCGGGGTGAGGGGGTCTCTGAGGGAATGCGCTTGCGTAGAGGCCCCCTCACCCGACGCGCTTCGCGCGTCGGCCTCTCCCCGCAAGCGGGGAAAGGTAAGAAACGTCGAGGGTGAAGATGGACTTCGAACTGAACGAGGAGCAGCGGCTGCTCAAGGACAGCGTCGAGCGCCTGCTGTCCGACCACTACGATTTCGAGCAGCGCAAGGCCTACATGAAGGAGCCGGACGGTTTTCACCGCGACATGTGGCGGCGCTACGCCGAGCTCGGCATCCTCGGGTTGCCGTTCGACGAGAAGCATGGCGGCTCCGGCGGCGGCGCGGTCGAGACCATGATCGTCGCGGAGGCGTTCGGCCGCGCGCTCGCGCTCGAGCCTTATCTGCCGACCGTGGTGCTCGCCGGCGGCCTGCTGCGCCACGGGGGCACGAACGAACAGCGCGGCGCCATCCTGCCCAAGGTGGCGGACGGCAGCCTGCTGCTCGCGTTCGCCCACATGGAGCGCCAGTCGCGCTACGACCTCGCCGACGTCGGCGCCGCCGCCAAGCGCGACGGCGCGGCATTCGTCATCAACGCCGAGAAGAGCGTCGTGCTCAATGGCGAGGCGGCCGACAAGCTGATCGTCTCCGCGCGGGTTGCCGGCAACCGGCGCGAGCGCGACGGGCTTGCCCTGTTCATCGTCGATGCCGGCGCGCCCGGCGTGACGCGGCGCGGCTACGAGACCGTCGACGGCCTGCGCGCGGCGGACATCTCGTTCGCGCAGGTGAAGGTCGGCGCGGAGGCCGTGGTCGGCGAAGCAGGCGCGGCACTGCCGCTGATCGAGCGCGTCGTTGACGAGGCGATCGCGGCGCTCGCGGCCGAGGCGGTCGGCGCCATGGCGGTCATGCACGAGCTGACCGTCGATTACCTGCGCACGCGCCGGCAGTTCGACAGGCCGATCGGCAGCTTTCAGGTGCTGCAGCACCGCGCGGTCGACATGTTCGTCGCGCTGGAGCAGGGGCGCAGCATGGCGATGCTCGCCACCATGATGGCCGAGGAGCCCGACGCGGCCGAGCGTCGCAAGGCGATCGCCGCCGCCAAGGTGCAGATCGGCCGCTCCGGCCGAATCGTCGGACACGGCGCCATCCAGCTGCACGGCGGCATCGGCATGACCATGGAGTACAAGGTCGGCCATTACTTCAAGCGCGTCACCGCGATCGACACTACGTTCGGCGACGCCGATCATCACCTCGGCGCGCTCGCGCGCACGGACGGCCTGGTGCCGTCCCTATCGTAACCAGGAGGGCCCGCATGTTCCCGCCCCAGTCAGAGCGCTCGAAGGAGCTTGGCCGCCGCGTCGCCGAGTTCATGGACAAGCACGTCTATCCGGCCGAGGGCGCGTACAAGCGCCAGCTCGACGAGGCGAAGGACCGGTGGGACGTGCCGCCGGTGATGGAGGAGCTGAAGGCGAAGGCGAAGGCCGCCGGCCTGTGGAACATGTTCCTGCCGAAAAAGCATTACCCGGATTCGCTGACCAATCTCGAATACGCGCCGCTGTGCGAGATCATGGGCCGCTCGCCGATCGGCCCGGAATCGTTCAACTGCTCGGCGCCCGACACCGGCAATATGGAGACGCTGATCCTCTACGGGAGCGACGATCAGAAGAAGCGCTGGCTCGCGCCGCTGATGGAAGGAAAGATCCGCTCGTGCTTCGCCATGACCGAGCCGGCGGTCGCCTCGTCGGACGCCACAAATATCCGCTCGGAGATCAAGCGCGACGGCGACCATTACGTCGTCAACGGGCGCAAGTGGTGGACATCGGGCGCCATGGACAAGCGGTGCAAGATCGCGATCTTCATGGGGCTGACCGACCCGGAAGGCCCGCGTCATCAGCGCCAGTCGATGATCCTGGTGCCGCTCGACACGCCCGGCGTCAAGGTGATGCGCGCGCTCAACGTGTTCGGCTACGACGACGCGCCGCACGGCCACGCCGAGGTGCTGTTCGAGAACGTGCGCGTGCCCGCCTCCAACATTCTGCTCGGCGAGGGCCGCGGCTTCGAGATCGCCCAGGGGCGGCTGGGACCGGGGCGCATCCATCACTGCATGCGCTCGATCGGCGTCGCCGAGCGGGCGCTCGAGACCCTGTGCCAGCGCGCGGTGTCGCGTACCGCATTCGGCCGCACCATCGCCGAGCACAGCGTGAACCGCCACTGGATCGCCGAGTCGCGCATGGAGATCGACCAGGCACGGTTGC
>DASPZC010000350.1:0-4172 GCA_035636455.1 Xanthobacteraceae bacterium | reverse complement strand
AAGGCGCGCTCGCCCGCGCCGGTGATGACGACCGCGCGCAGCCTCGCATCGTCGTGCAGCGCGCTCGCCGCCGCGCGCAGCGCCGCGATGGTCGGCGGATCGAGCGCGTTGAGTTTTTCCGGGCGCGCGATTGTGAGCCAGGCAGTCCGGCCGCCTGCGCGCTCGTCGAGCCTGGTCGAAACGCGGCCGGCGGTCATGCGATCAGGCGGCGGCTATTTGACCGCGGCGAGCGGCGGCTTGCCGCCCTCCGGGATGGGCACGCGGTCGACGTTGAGCACCATCGACACCAGGCTGTAATAGCCCATCGAGCCGATCAGATCGATCGCGCCGCGCTCGCCGAATTTTTCCACCACCGCGTTGAAATGGGCGTCGCTCGCCTGGCCCGTGTCGAGCACCTCCTTGCAGAAGTCGTAGACGACCGCCTCGTCGGGCTGGAGCGCTGCCGGCCGCTTGCCTTCAGCGATCGCGGCGGCGATGTCCGGGTTGAGCCCGGCCTGCATGGCGAGCCGATGGTGCGCGTACCACTCGTACTGCGCGGTCCAGTGCCGCGCGGTGAGCAGGATCGCCAGCTCGTTGAGCCGCGGCGGGATCGAGGTGCCGAACCGCACGTAGGCACCGAGCTTTTGCGCATGCTCGGCGAGGCCCGGGCTGCGCAGCATGGCGCTGAACGGTCCGCGCATGCCCTTGCGCGGGCCCGCGAGGATCTCCTCGGCGACCCGCTTCTGGTCCGGATTCATCTGATCGATCGACAACGGCTTGAAACGCTGGGTGTTCATCTGGGCAGCCCCTGGTGCGACACAAAGCAAGCCTACACGTTTTGTCCGATGGAATCCCGGTGCTCGAAGCGGATCGTCGGCGCGAGCGCCATGAGCACGAGCGCGCAGGCGCCGATCGGCGCAAACGCCAGCGCGGCGCGCTCGGTGAGGTCCCAGGCAAGGCCGCTGATCACCGGCACGATGACCGCGCAGGCGTAGCCGATGGTGAACATGGCGGCGGAGAGGCGGTGAACGTCGCCCGGCGCGCTCAACAGCGGCGGCAGCGCCAGCATCAGCACGAAGGTGGCGCCGGCGGAAAACCCGAGCAGGGCCGCGGCGGCGATGATCCAGGCGCCGGGCGCGAACACCACGCCGAGCACGCTCATGAGGCACAACGCGCCGCACAGCACATAGGGCCAGGAGCGGCGCTCGAGCCGTCCGGCCACCGCGAGCAGCACGAACGAAGCGGGAAGCTGGCCGAGGTTGAGCGCCGTCAGGGCGCCGCCGATCAGGTCGGGACGGCCGATGTGATTGAGGTAGTCGGGAATGAAGGCGTTGGAGGAGAAATACATGCTGGTGATGGTGCCGAGCATCAGCCCGAGGCGCCAGATCAGCGGGTCGCGCCAGTCGGGCCACCAGCGGGCGGTCGCGGTGCCGCTCCCGTCCGGATCGGCCGGGCGCGGCGCGAGGCCGGCAACGGCGAGCGCGATCAGCGCGGTCGGGACGGCCCACGCCGCGAAGTCGAGGCGCCAGCTGCCGGCGACCAGCGGCAGCACGAGCGGGATCGTCAGCGCCGCCGGCAGGATCTCGCCGACCAGCAGGCCGTTGGAATAGACGGCGGTGGCGAACCCGACCCGGTCGGGCAGCCACTGGCGCGTGAGCGGCGGCAACGCGGGTTGCATGATGGCGACGCCGAACGCCATGACGACCGTCGCCCCGTAGAGCGCCGCGACATGCAGCACGGCGCCGCGCAGCGCCGACGCAACCGCGCTGATCAGCAGGCCGGCGACGAGCGTGCGCCATGCGCCGAACCGCGCAATCAGCAGCGAGCCGGCGACCGCCGCGGCCGCGAACAGGACGGGGGGAAGGCCGTTGAGGATGCCGACTTCGGTCTCCGACAGGCGCAAGTCCGCGTGGATTTGCGGGATGATCGGCGGAACCGCCAGCACGGTCAGGCGCAGGCCGATGCCGGCGAGCCACAGCAGCGTGACGCAGCGGGCAAGTTCGCCGAACGGCATGGGAGGCCGAGCGTGCAAGAGGCGAGGGCGCGCCGACTAAAGCGCGAGCGCGCGCGCCTGCGCTTCGATGGCGCCGCGGTCGAACTTGTTCACCTCGTCGATCAGCTCGTCGGTGAACAAGGTGGACGCGTCCTTGATCCGCTCGGGCACTGGAGGCTGGCGAAGCGCACCTGCTCCTGCCATTCGGCGAGCGAGGAGGCGCCCATGCGCTTGTCCGCCTGCCACGGCGCCGCAAACCATTTCTCCTTGCGCACCTGAAGAATATAGAGCGCGTCCTTGAGCGCCTCGGCGTCGCTCTTTACCCTTCGGCTTCGATTCCGGATAGAGCGCCCAATGGACGCGGATCGCCAGCTCCGCGGCGTTGCCGAACCGCATGGCCTTGGGCTCGGCGCGCGCAAGGCGCGACAGCGCCACGAGGCCGACCGTCGTGCCAAGTCCGCGCGCGAATTGCGGTCTCGTCAGCATGGCGGCTCCTCCCATCGTTCTTCTCGCCGACGCGGACGGGGGCGCCCGTCGAAGGCACCGGAACGCTCAGCCCCGGCCTTTTAGCATCCGTCGAAATTCCCTGCGCATTCCAAGGCGTATTGCCGGTACGGCCGGAAGATTGCATCCTGAGACAAGGCGCGGTCCCGGAAAATCGGGCTGACAAGCGTTCGGGCAGGCCGGGGGCTCTCATGGTTGACGATCGACGCGGCGGCGGCGCGGCCGGCCGGCTCGTGTGCGGCGCCCGGCCGGCGGCCCTGGCGGCCGTCGTCCTGCTCGCCGCGTGCGGCGAGCAGAACCGCTACGTGCCGCCGCCGCCGCCCAAGGTCTCCGTCGCGCATCCGGTGCAGCAGGCGGTGACGCGCTATCTCGAAGTGACCGGCAATACCGCGCCGATCAACTCCGTCGATCTGGTCGCGCGCGTGCAGGGCTTCCTGCAGGAAATCCATTATAAGGACGGCGACGCGGTCAAGCGCGGCACGCTCCTGTTCACGATCGAGCCGGAGCCCTACCAGGTGAAGCTCGACCAGGCGCGGGCGGCGGAGACCGGCGCGCAGGCCACGCTCACCCAGGCCGAGGCCGAGTATAGGCGCCAGGCCGATCTCGCCAGCCGGAATTTCGCCTCGAAGGCCGCCCTCGACCAGGCCCTGGCCAACCGCGATTCCGCTCAGGCCAACGCGCTGCAGGCAAAAGCCAATACCCGCATTGCCGAGATCAATCTCGACTACACCCGCGTCACCGCGCCGTTCGACGGCATCGTCACCGCGCACCTCGTCTCGGCCGGCGAGCTTGTCGGTTCCTCGCCGACTCAACTGGCGACCATCGTCCAGCTCGACCCGATCTATGTGAACTTCAACATCAGCGAGCAGGATGTCCTGCGCGTGCGCGCCGAGATGGCGCGCCAGGGTCTCGGTCGCGAGGACCTGAAGAAGTTTCAGGCCGAGGTCGGGCTGCAGAGCGAAACCGGCTATCCGCACAAGGGCTTTCTCGACTACGTCTCGCCGACCGTCAACCTGGCGACCGGCACGCTGGCGGTACGCGCCATCTTCCAGAACGCGGACCGGGCGATGCTGCCCGGCTATTTCGTGCGCCTGCGCGTTCCTATCGAGCAGGCGGCGACCGCGCTGCTCGTCCCCGACGCGGCCCTGGGAAGCGACCAGGGGGGACGTTACGTGCTCGTGGTCAATCGGGAGGACGTCGTCGAGCAGCGCAAGGTCGAGGTCGGCCCCAATGTCGGCGCGATGCGGGTGATCGAAGGCGGACTGCAGCCGGACGAGCGCGTCGTCGTCGCCGGGGCGATCCGCGCGATCCCGGGCGAGAAGGTCGATCCCCAGCTGCAGACGGCTGCGGCTCCGCGCGCCGCGAACTAGCCCGGGCGGGCGCGATGATCGCGAAATTCTTCATCGAGCGGCCCGTCCTCGCCAACGTGCTCGCGATCCTCATGGTGTTGATTGGCGGCGTCGCGCTGTTCGGTCTCGCCGTTTCCCAATACCCGGACGTGGTGCCGCCCACCGTCCAGGTCACGACGCGCTATCCCGGCGCGAGCGCCCGCACCGTCGTCGACACCGTCGCGCTGCCGATCGAGCAGCAGGTGAACGGCGTCGAGGGCATGATCTACATGCAGTCGTTCAGCGGCGCCGACGGCAGCTACACCCTCACCGTCACCTTCAAGATCGGCGCCGATCTCAATTTCGCG
>DASPZC010000349.1:0-4331 GCA_035636455.1 Xanthobacteraceae bacterium | reverse complement strand
TCCCACTCGAAATAGTTCTGCACCAGGAGCGCGACGTCGATCGTCGCCGGATCGCGCCCGGCCGCCTCGCAGGCGCGCCGCAGATGCGCGATGCCGGCGGCGAGGCGCGCCGGCGTGTCGAGCGGCACGGTCTGGCTGTTGTTGCCCGGATACCAGGCGTCGGCGAAGCGGATCGTGCGGCGCAGCGCCGCCGGGCTCTCGCCGCCGATCCAGATGGGCAGCGGGTTTTGCATCGGCTTCGGGTAGAACATCACGCCCGAGAAGCTCACGTGCTTGCCGCTGTAGGCGGGGTCATCCTTGGTCCACAGCTCGCGGAACGCGGCGAGATATTCGTCCGTCAACTTGCCGCGCTCCTCGAACGGCGCGCCCAGCAGCGCGAACTCCTCCTTCATCCAGCCCGCGCCGGCGCCGAGGATCAGCCGGCCGTTGGAGAGCACGTCGATGGTCGAGAGCATTTTTGCGGTCAGCATCGCCGGGCGGTGCGGCACCACCATGACGGACGCGAGGAGCCGCAGGCGCTCGGTGCAGCCGGAGAGAAACGCGATGGTCGCGAGCTGATCGAGACAGTAGCCTTGCTCGGCCGCCGAGAAGGCGCCGGTGGGGCTATACGGATATTTCGATTGCAGGTTCGCCGGCACCACCACGTGGTCACTGACCGAGAGGAAATCGAAGCCGGCGCGCTCGGCCGCCTGGGCGACGGCGCGGTAGTTCTCGCGGGTCGAGAAAACGCCGCGCGTGAGCGTGCTCAATCCGAACTTCATGGCCCCCTCCCCGATCGGCGCATCGCTATGCGCCCGCTTCCTTGCGCACGTCCGCGAACGTCTTCGACGCCACCAGCATCGCCTCGCGGATGATCGGCACGCCGACATAGCCGGTCAGGTGGAGCAGCACCTCGGTCAGCTCGTCCTCGGTCCAGCCCTCCTTGAGGGCGAAGCGCAGATGGATGTCGAGCTCGGGATGGCGGCCGGTCGCCGCGTCCGATACGACGCAGATGAGGGTGCGCGTCTTGAAGTCGAGCCCGGGCCGCGCCCACAGCGCCCCGAACACCGTCTCGGTGGCGACGTCGATGAATTTCTTCATGACGGGGTCGCGGGCATAGGCCTGCTGGTTGCGGGCGAAGTCGGCCTCGCCGCGCAGCTTGCGGCGGATCGCCTCGCCTTTGCGATAAAGCTCGCTCTCGACCATCGCTGTCCTCCCCTGATGCCGGCGTGTGATTGATGACCCGGACGCGGCCTAGCGCATGTTCCGGCGAAGTGGGTACCGGTTCGCCGATAAGAACATGCGCCAATCAATGATTCTAGAGCATGTCCCCATTCCGAAGGAACGGGACATGCTCTAGGCGCAACCGCTTCAGCCGGCCATGGTGAGGCCGCCCGACACGCTGATCACCTGCCCGGTCACGAAGGCGGCGTCGTCGCTGGCGAAGAACAGAATGGCGCCGGGCAGATCCTCCGGCTCGCCGATGCGGCCAAGCGGAATGGCGCGGCGGAACGCCTCGTCGAGCTTTTGCGGATTGCCGGCGCCGGCCTTGTAGTTCTGGTAGAGCTTCGTGTTGGTGACGCCGGGGCACACCACGTTCACCGTGATGCCGTGCCGCGCGTGCTCGCGCGCGAGCGTCTTCGAGAAGCCGATGAGGCCCGCCTTGCAGGCGGCGTAGACCGCCTCGCCCGAGGAGCCGACGCGCCCGGCGTCGGACGAAATGTTGACGATGCGGCCGGCGCGCCGCGCCAGCATGCCCGGCAGCACCGCGTGATGCAGGTTGAGCGCGCCGATCAGGTTGATGGCGATCAGCTTCTGCCAATCCTCCGGCGTCGTGTCCTTGAACAGGCGAAACACGTCCCAGCCGGCATTGTTGACGAGCACGTCGATCGGCCCGAGCGCGGCTTCGACCGCGGCGATCGTGCGCACGACCGCGGCGTGGTCGGTGATGTCGCAGACGAAGGCCTGCGCCGTCCCGCCGCCGGCGGCGATGTCCTGCGCGGTGCGGTGCGCGGCCGGCTCGTCGACATCGAGCACGGCGACCCGTGCGCCCGCTTCGGCGAACCGCCGACAGGTCGCCCCGCCGATGCCACCCCCGCCGCCGGTCACCACCACCGTCTTGCCCTTGAGTCCGCGCACGTCACCTCTCCTTGTCTGGCGTCAATTCAGCAATGAGGATGGCACGAATCCGCGGCGAAAAAGCCTTCGCCAAGTGGCCGAGCGCCGGCACGACCTCTTCGCGCGCGCCGGGCAGGCGGCTGCTGTCGCGCGGAATGACAAATTCGTCGTCCGTGCTCCACACGCTGAGCGCCGGAACCGACAGGGGCTGCGCGTTCAGGGCGCGAAGCCACGCGCTGTTCGGCCTGATTTCGCGCGCGTTTGTGCCCACGCCGAGACACGCCATGCGGCTGCCGTGGTGCGGCGAACCGAGGGTCACGAGCCGCTCCACCCGGCCCGCGCCGTGCCGCTGCAGGTAGGCGCGCGCGGCGAGGCCGCCCATGCTGTGGCCGATCAGCACGACCCGCCCGGCGCCGGTCTCGGCAAGGAGCGCTTCGATGCGCGTGTGCAGCTGATCGGCGAAGCGGTCGATGCCGGCGAACGGCGGTTCGAGATCGATCGTCGCCACCGCAAAGCGGCGGGCGCGCAGGCTGCGCCGCAGCCACCACCAGAAACCGCGATTGCAGAAGAAGCCGTGCACCAGCAGGACCGGCACTTGGCCGGGAGCCAGCCGCCCCACGGCATCGCCGCCCATCCACAGCCGCGCCAAGGGCTGAATGACGACGAAGAGCGCGAGGTAGGCGAGCCACTCGCCGAGGACGGCGAGCGTGCGGCGCGCCAAGCCGGCATACGGGACGCCGGGCGTGCGCCGCGCGCAGACGAGGGCGACCAGGTAGGCGCCGGCAATCGGGACGGAGGCGAGCACGAGAAAGCCCACGATCGCCGCGCCGACCGCACCGGCCGGATGCAGGAGACCCGCCCGCGCGGCCCATCCCACCGCCAAGGCCACGATCAGGACTTCGGCCGCGAGCCACCCGCAAAGCCAGCGCGCTATCACGTTCGCGTCCTCATGGAGTCCCGGCGGTAGGATGGGCTGAGCGGAGCGAAGCCCACGCGGATGACGGTGGGCACGGCGCTGCGCGCCTTTGCCTTCGCGGGGGCAGGCTACTCGCCACTTTGACCTGGATCAAATTGGGCAAAGGGCGAAAGGGCGAATGGAAGAATCACCTCCCTCATGGTGAGGAGCGCGCCGAAGGCGCGCGTCTCGAACCATGGCTACACGCTCCGTTTGCTGCCATGGTTCGAGACGCTCTCGCTGCGCTCGGGCTCCGCACCATGAGGGAGGCGTAAACTCAGGAGATCAGGGCCCATATGCTGACGGCACTGTTCGCGGACATTCACGGCAACCGCGAAGCCTTCGCGGCCTGCCTCGCCCATGCCGAACGGCTCGAGGTCGGCCGCATCGTTTTCCTTGGCGACTACGTCGGCTACGGCGCCGATCCCGGCTGGGTGGTCGACGAGGTCATGGCGCGGGTCGAGCGCGGCGCCCGCGCGATCGTCGGCAACCACGACGCCGCCATCTGGGATGCGAGCGGCCGCATGAACGAGGTCGCCGAGCAGGCGATCGCCTGGACGCGCACGCGGCTTGACGCCGGGCAGCGGGATTTCCTGCGCGGCCTGCCGCTCGCGTTCGAGGAAGCCGACCGGCTGTTCGTCCACGCCAATGCCTGGGCGCCCGGCCGGTGGGGCTATGTGCTCGATGCGCGCGATGCGGCGCGCAGCATGCAGGCGACCAACGCCGCCAAGACGTTCTGCGGCCACGTCCACGTGCCGGCGCTCTATCACCTCACCGCGGTCGGCAAGATCGGCGCGTTCATGCCGGCGGCGGGGACCGACGTGCCGCTGCTGGCGCGCTGGCGCTGGCTCGCGGTGATCGGCTCGGTCGGCCAGCCGCGCGACGACAACCCGGCCGCCTGCTACGCGCTGTTCGACGACGAACGCGACACGCTGACCTACGTGCGCGTGCCCTACGACATCGACACGGCGGCCGAAAAAATCCTGAAGGCCGGCCTGCCGCAAGTGCTGGCCGCCCGGCTCTTCCGCGGCCTTTGAATGCAGCGCACGACGCCATGGCCGCCGCGCACGTGGTCGCCGAGGCGCCCTGCGCCGTCACGCTGGTGCGGACCGCCTGAGCTTGCGTGCCTCGCGCAAGGCCGACCGCGCCGATAGAATGCGGCGCGGCTTCGCGTGACCAAGACTTGGGGGGATCATGGCGGCGAACAAACCGGGGCAACGTGCCGGGAGCTGGCCGGAGGTCCTGGGCGCGTTCACAAAACTCGGTCTCACCTCGTTCG
>DASPZC010000348.1:0-18625 GCA_035636455.1 Xanthobacteraceae bacterium | reverse complement strand
ATCTCGACACCATCGCGGTCAACTACGGCGGCGGGCCGGTCGGGGTCGAGACGCTCGCGGCCGCATTGTCGGAGCCGCGCGACGCCATCGAGGATATCATCGAGCCGTTCCTGATCCAGCGCGGGTTCTTGCAGCGCACGCCGCGCGGCCGGCTTCTCACCGCGCACGCGTTCCGCCACCTCGGCCTCGCCGAACCGGCGCGCGATACGCTGCAAATCCCGCTGTTCTCCGGCGATCCCGAGGATCGATGAATGGAGCGGGCGTGGCCGCACCTGTCCGGCACTTTGCACGAGGGCCGGCACGTGCTGGCGGTGCGCGTCTATTACGAGGACACGGACTTCTCGGGCATCGTCTATCACGCGAGCTACCTGCGCTTCATGGAGCGCGGGCGCACCGACTATCTGCGGCTGATCGGCGCGGATCACCGCGCGCTGTTCGAGGCGGCCGAGCGGGAGGCGCCCGGCTTTGCCTTCGGGGTGCGCTCGATGGCGATCGAGTTCCTCAAGCCGGCCCGCATGGACGACGTGCTCGAGGTCTTGACCGCTCCCCAGGAGGTCAAGGGCGCCTCGGTCATCCTGCACCAGCAGGTAACCCGCGCCGCGGAGGTTCTGGTGGACGCCCAGGTGCGGGTCGCGTTCGTGGCCGGCGGCCGTGCACGGCCGATCCCCAGGCCGCTGCGGGCCGCCATGCGGGCCGACCACGAGGCGGCGCGGCGGGCAGCCCCGGTAACCCATCCTTAACCACAATTGGCGCTGGTTAGAGGCCGGAACGGCCGGCCGGGTGCCCTAGTTTGGACAAATTTCGCGAGGAATTCGTACCCCGCCGGTGGCGGACGGCGCGAATTCTTGTGAATTCCGAAATGTATGGCGGCGGGCTCGACGCGACCGCGCTCGGCCTGCGGTTCCGCACCGAGCGTTGCGCGCCGCCGTGGGCACCTCTGCGGCGGCGCAGGCGAGAAGGTACGCGATGAACCCCATGGACGTGGCGCCGCTCACCTCGTCGGACCTGTCGGTGTTCGGCCTGTTCTGGTCGGCCCACATCGTCGTCAAGGGCGTGATGCTGGGGCTGCTGGTCGCCTCGATCTGGGTATGGGCCATCGTGATCGAGAAATGGTTCCTCTACGCGCGCACCCGCCACGCCATGGACCGGTTCGAGAAGACGTTCTGGTCGGGCCAGTCGCTCGAGGAGCTTTATCGCACCGTCTCGTCGCGGCCGAACCATTCGATGGCGGCGCTGTTCGTCGCCGCGATGCGCGAGTGGAAGCGCAGCTTCGAGGGCCACGTGCGCTCGTTCGCCGGGCTGCAGATGCGCATTGAGAAGGTCATGGACGTGACCATCGCCCGCGAGGTCGAGCGGCTCGAGCGCCGGCTGCTGGTGCTGGCGACCGTCGGCTCGGCCGGGCCCTTCGTCGGCCTGTTCGGCACCGTGTGGGGCATCATGACGAGCTTCCAGTCGATCGCCGCCTCGAAGAACACCTCGCTGGCGGTGGTCGCGCCGGGCATCGCGGAAGCGCTGTTCGCGACCGCAATCGGCCTTGTTGCCGCCATCCCGGCGACGATTTTCTACAACAAGTTCATTTCCGAGGTGAACAAGCAGGCCCAGCGGCTCGAGGGGTTCGCCGACGAGTTCGCCGCGATCCTGTCGCGGCAGATCGACGAACGCGGGTGAGGGGACCCTATGGCGGGGAACGGCGCGGCAGCAGGGGTTCCGGTCGGCAAGCGCCGCCACCGGCGAAGCAAGGTCATGAGCGAGATCAACGTCACGCCCATGGTGGACGTGATGCTGGTGCTCCTCATCATCTTCATGGTCTCGGCGCCGCTGCTCACCGTCGGCGTGCCGATCGACCTGCCGCAGACCCAGGCGAAATCGCTCGACCAGGATCGCGAGCCGCTGACGGTCTCGATCAAGGTCGAGGGGCAGGTCTTGCAGGTTTTTCTGCAGAATTCCGAAATCAAGGTCGATGAGCTGGTGCCGAAGCTGCAGGCCATCACCCAGGCGCGCGGCGGCCTCGACGAGCGCATCTACGTGCGCGGCGACCGCAAGGTCGACTACGGGTCGGTGATGCGGGTCATGGGGAGGCTGTCGGCGGCCGGATTCCGGCGTGTTGCGCTGGTCACAGAGGTGGAGCAAGGTTCGTGAGAGGGCTTCCAGAAATGAAGACCGGCCTCACCATATCGACGGTGCTGCACGCGATCGTGCTGCTGTGGGGGCTGTACAACTTCGCGCCCAGGCCGCTCGAAGCCGCGGCGACCGATTCGCTGCCGGTCGACATCATCTCGGCGACCGAGTTTGCGAAGATGATGGCCGGCAACCGCGAGGCGCCCAAGGCCGAGGTGCCCAAGCCGCTCGCCGAAAAGGTCGCCGACCTCAAGCCGGCCGAGAACCCCGCCCCGAAGGTCGTCGAGAAGCCGGAAATCGTTCCGACCGCGGCGGTCTCCCCGCCGCCCGAGGCCAAGCCCGAGCCGAAGAAAGAGCCGGAGCGCAAGCAGCCGGAGCCGAAGGTCGATCCGATCGCCGAGGCGCTCAAGAAGGACGACGCGAAAAAGCCCGACACGAAGAAAGAGGAGGCGAAGGCCCCGGTGCCGGTGAAGAAGCCCGAGCCCCCCAAGCCGCAGCCGAAGTTCGACGCCAACAGGATCGCCGCCCTGCTCGACAAGCGCGACCCGCAGCGCCAGGCCGCCGCCGGCGAAGCGATCAATCACACGCCGTCGCTCGGCACCGCGAAGGGCAACGCGCCGGCGCTGTCGCAGAGCGAGATCGACGCCTTGCGGGCGCAGATCCAGCGGTGCTGGAACCCGCCGGCCGGCGCCGCCGACCTGCGCAATCTGCGGGTCGAGTTCAACATCCGTCTGCGGCAGGACGGGTCGCTCGCCGCCGAGCCGGTTCTGCTCAGCCGCAGCTCGGGCCCGTTCTCACAGGTTTTCGCCGAGAGCGCGATGCGCGCGGTGCTGCAATGCCAGCCCTACAACTTGCCGGCCGCCAAGTACGAGGCGTGGAGAGACGTCGACGTCGGCTTCCGTCCCGACGATATGTTCGGCGGCTGAGGCGTCAATTGCGACCACGACCGAGATGATTGGCCGATGATCGACCGGGATTTGCTGAGAAAATCGCCTGCGCTCACGCGCCGCGGTCTCCTGGCGCTGGGTGCCGCTTCCGCCGGCGCGCTCGGCATAGGCGCGGCACCACCAACGCTCGCCGCGACCAAGCTCGAGATCACCCGCGGCAATGTCGAGCCGATGCCGATCGCGCTGCCGGATTTTCTCGGCGCAAGCCCGGCCGACGCGGAGGCTGCGCGCGGCGTCACCCAGGTCATCACCGCCGATCTCAGGCGCTCCGGCCTGTTCGCGCCGATCGATCCGGCGGCCTACATCGAGAAGATCGCCAACATGGACGCGATGCCGCGCTTTGCCGATTGGCGCGTCATCAACGCCCAGGCGCTCGTCACCGGGCGGCTCACGCGCCAGGGCGATGGCCGCCTGATGGCGGAGTTCCGGCTGTGGGACGTGTTCGCCGGCCAGTACATGATCGGCCAAAAATATTTCGTGCCCGCGGACGTCTGGCGGCGCGTCGCCCACATCATCGCCGATGCGGTCTATGACCGGCTGACCGGCGAAAAGGGATATTTCGATACGCGCGTGGTGTTCGTCGACGAGACCGGGCCGAAGGAGCGGCGGGTCAAGCGGCTCGCCATCATGGACCAGGACGGCGCCGGCGTGAGCTACATCACCCGCGGCGACGACCTGGTGCTTACTCCGCGGTTCAGCAAGAACGACCAGGTCATCGCCTACATGTCGTACGGGCAGGGCGATCCGCGGGTCTATCTCTACAACATCGAAACGAAGCAGCGCGAGGTCGTCGGCAATTTCCCCGGCATGAGCTTCTCGCCGCGGTTCGCCCCGGACGGCGATCACGTGATCATGAGCCTGCAGCAGGGCGGCAACTCGAACCTGTTCGTCATGGACCTGCGCTCGAAGTCGACGCGGCGGCTCACCGACACCGCGGCGATCGACACGGCGCCATGCTATTCGCCCGAGGGCGACCGCATCTGCTTCGAATCCGATCGCGGCGGGCGCCCGCAGATCTACATCATGACCGCCGACGGCGGCGGGGCGCAACGCGTCAGCTTCGGCGAAGGTTCCTACTCCACGCCGGTGTGGTCGCCGCGCGGCGACACGATCGCGTTCACCAAGCAATACCAGGGCCGCTTCGCCATCGGCATCATGGGCGTAGACGGCCGCAACGAGCGGATCCTGACCGAGGGCTATCACAACGAGGGCCCGACCTGGGCGCCGAACGGCCGCGTGCTGATGTTCTTCCGCGACCCCGGCGGCAATTCGGGGCCGGCGCTTTACTCGGTCGACATCACCGGCCGCAACGAACAACGGGTCCCGACGCCGAGCTACGCCTCGGACCCGGCGTGGTCGCCGCTGCTGTCGTGATCCGTGCGGGAGGTATCGCGATGTTCGAGGCCGTGCGGCGCGTTCAGGGAGCATTAACCATTACGAAAGCTTTCGGCGGTTCCGACGCTTTCGCGAGGTCGCCGCAAGGCCTCGTCAAGGTTGACGGAACCTTCGCTTAACGAACCGGCTGCTAGACCGGAGCATGTGTCCGGTCAGGGCGTGAGAAGGGAGTCACCGGTATGACCGATCTGATGCGCGGATGGCGCGGCGCGAAATTCGCCGCTGCTTTGTTGGCAGGACTTGCGCTCGCGGCCTGCGCCAGCAACCCCACTCCGGAGACGGTGGGCGGCGCGGGCGCCGCCACTCCCGGCAGCCAGCAGGACTTCGTGGTCAATGTCGGCGATCGGGTGTTCTTCGAAACCGATTCGGCCGAGCTGACCCCGCAGGCGCGCGGCACCCTCGACAAGCAGGCCCAGTGGCTGGCGCTCTACAACCGCTATGCCTTCACCATCGAGGGCCATGCCGACGAGCGCGGCACCCGCGAGTACAACATCGCGCTCGGCGCCAAGCGCGCCCAGACCGTGCGCGAATATCTCACCTCGCGCGGCGTCGATGCGAGCCGCATGCGGACGATCTCCTACGGCAAGGAACGTCCGGTCGCGGTGTGCGACAACATTTCCTGCTGGTCGCAGAACCGCCGCGCCGTCACGGTGCTCAACGCCAGCTCGTGAGCGCCCGGCGGCCCCGGGAGAAAGCGGCCGCTTGTCACTCGCACGTCGCCTCGGCCGGGTGGCCGGGGCGATTCTGTTTGGGGCATTGCAGGATCGCGCGGAAGCGACACATTTTGGTCGCACTCCGCTCGATATGCTCGTCGATCAACGTTAGCCCGAGCCCGCATCCATGATCGACCTGTCTCGCAGTATGCCGGCGGCGTCACTCGCGCTGGCCTTGACGGTGCTGGCCTCCCCGGCCGCCGCCCAGGTTTCCGCTTCGGATCTGATCGTGCGCATCGAGCGGCTCGAGACCCAGATCCGCCAGCTCACCGGCGCGCTCGAGCAGCTACAGTACCACAACCAGCAGCTCGAGCAGCAGGTCAGGCGATTGCAGGACGACCCCGAGCTCCGTTCCCAGGATGCAGGCGGAAGGGGCGCGCGGCCCGCGCCGCCGGCGGTCAGGCCGGTGGGGCCGGCTCAGCCGGTCGTCCCGGCAGCGCCGGTCCCGCCGCGGCGCTCCGATGTGTTCGATCCGGCGCAGAGTCCGCCGCAGCGGCGCTCCGACGTTTTCGATCCGACGCACAACCCGAATGCGCCCGGCGTGCCGCACACTCTGGGCACCATGGCGGCGGCTCCGCCGGCGGATGATCCGCTGGCCGAGCCCCCGGGGCTTGGCGCACCCGGCGGTCGGCCGGCCGGTGCTCCGCTCGATCTCACCGCGCTCGGCGGCCAGGGGGCGAGCGATCCGATCGTGACCGGTCCCGGCGCGCCCCCGGTCGCGACCGGTCCGCTGCCGCCGCCTCCGCCGCGCAACCCCAACGCCACCGGCGCCCCGGTCGCCGTGCTCGCGCCCTCCGCGACCCCGCGCGACGAGTTCGACCTCGGTTACGGGTACGTGTTGCGCAAGGACTATGCGCTGGCCGACCAGACCTTTCGCGCGTTCCTGAAAAAATACCCGAACGACCGCCTGGTGCCGGACGCGAATTACTGGCTCGGCGAGACCCTGTTCCAGCGCCAGCGCTATCGCGAAGCCGCCGAATTGTTCCTCAACGTGTCGCGCGACCATGGCACCGCCGCGAAGGCCCCGGACGCGCTGCTTCGGCTCGGCCAGTCGCTCGCCCAACTGGGCGAGAAGGACGCGGCTTGCGGCACGCTCGCCGAGGTCGGCCGCAAATATCCGCGCGCGTCGCTCGGCGTGAAGCAGGGCGTCGAGCGGGAACAGAAGCGTGTCCGCTGCTGACGAGGCGGGCGCGGTCGCCGACGCGGAAATCGCCGGTCTGTTCGCGCCGTGCCTCCTGTCCGGTCCGGTGATCCTTGCCGTCTCGGGCGGCGCCGATTCGACCGCCCTCATGGTGCTGGCCTGCCGCTGGCGCCAGGGACTTTCCGCTGGGCCGGAGCTGATCGTCGCGACGGTGGATCACGGGCTGCGGCCAGACTCGCGTGCAGAGGCGCAGGCCGTGGGCGCGCTGGCGCGGCGGCTCGGCCTCGCGCACGAGATTCTGGTCTGGGACGACGAAAAGCCCACGACCGGCATCGAGGCCGCGGCGCGCGAGGCCCGTTATCGGCTGCTCGCGGCGCTTGCGCGACGCCGGCGCGCGGCGGCCATCGCGACCGCGCACACGCTCGATGATCAGGCCGAGACCGTCCTGATGCGGCTCGCCGCCGGGTCCGGACCGGCCGGGCTTGCCGGCATGCGCCCCAGGGACGTGCGCAACGGCGTGGTCGTGCTGCGGCCGTTCCTCGGCCTGCGCAAGCGGCGCCTGATCGCGACGCTCGAGCGCTACGGCATCGCCTGGGTCGAGGACCCGATGAATGCCGATCCGGCCTTTGCCCGCCCGCGCCTGCGGGCCGCTGCGGCCGCCCTGGCGCGGGAGGGACTCACGCCCGAGCGAATGGCCCGGCTCGCCGAGCGCATCGCCCGCTACGAGCAGGTGGTGGCGGCAGCCGCCCGTGCGGCGCGCGAGACGCTGCTCGATCCCGCGCGACCCGGGCGCTTCGACGGGCGAGTGCTCCTCGCCGTGCCCGAAGAATTGGCGTTGCGCCTGATCGGCGAGGAGATCGCGGCCGTCTGCGGCAAAGGGCGCTGCACGAGCGCCAAGCCGCTGCGGCTCAAACGGCTCGAGGCGCTGTGGAGCGAGCTGCGGGCGGCGATCGCGGCCGGCCGCGCCATGCGCCGAACGCTCGGCGGCGCGCTGATTTCGCTCGATCGTGACGGTTGCGTGCTGGTGCGGGTCGCCCCGCGGCGCCGGGCGCTGCCGGGCCGGCGGGGGTCGGCCCGCCGCCGCAATCCCGCCAAGGATCGGTTCACCAAGCAGCGGTAGAATACGGAAGATTCCGCCGGTTCCCTTGGCAGGAGGCCGCTTGGAACCTACATTGGCCGTGGTGGACGGCCCTGCCTTGCGAATCGCGGCTTCTGCCAACCGGCCGCCGGACCGGCGCGCCGTGAAGGACATCGGATGAACGCCAACCTGCGCAATCTCGCCCTCTGGGTCATCATCGTCCTCCTGCTGTTGGCGTTGTTCACGCTGTTCCAGAATCCGGGCCAGCGCGCCGGCTCGACCGACATTTCCTATTCGCAGATGATCAAGGATGTCGAGCAGGGCAAGGTGCGCGACGTCGTCATCCAGGGCTCGGAGATCCACGGCACCTATATCGGCGGCGGAAGCTTCCAGACCTATGCGCCGAGCGATCCCGGGCTGGTGCCGCTGCTCAAGAGCAAGGACGTGTCGTTCAGCGCGCGGCCGTTGCAGGACAACGTGCCGTGGTTCGTCCAGCTGCTGATCTCGTGGCTGCCGTTCATCGCGCTCATCGGCGTGTGGATATTCCTGTCGCGGCAGATGCAGGGCGCCGGCGGCAAGGCGCTCGGCTTCGGCAAGTCGCGCGCCAAACTTCTGACCGAGGCGCATGGCCGCGTCACCTTCGAGGACGTGGCCGGCGTCGACGAGGCCAAGCAGGACCTGCAGGAGATCGTCGAGTTCCTGCGCGATCCGGGAAAATTCCAGCGGCTCGGCGGACGCATTCCACGCGGTGTGCTGCTGGTCGGGCCGCCGGGCACCGGCAAGACCCTGCTCGCCCGCGCCATCGCCGGCGAAGCCAACGTGCCGTTCTTCACCATCTCGGGTTCCGACTTCGTCGAGATGTTCGTCGGCGTCGGCGCCTCGCGCGTGCGCGACATGTTCGAGCAGGCGAAGAAGAACGCGCCGTGCATCATCTTCATCGACGAGATCGACGCGGTCGGGCGCCATCGCGGCGCCGGGCTTGGCGGCGGCAACGACGAGCGCGAGCAGACCCTCAACCAGCTGCTGGTGGAGATGGACGGCTTTGAGGCCAACGAGGGCATCATCCTGATCGCCGCCACCAACCGCCCCGACGTGCTCGACCCCGCCCTGTTGCGGCCCGGCCGCTTCGACCGCCAGGTGATCGTGCCGAATCCGGACGTGGTCGGCCGCGAGCAGATCCTCAAGGTGCACGTGCGCAAGGTGCCGCTCGCCCCCGACGTCAACCTCAAGACCACCGCGCGCGGTACTCCCGGATTCTCCGGCGCCGACCTCGCCAACCTCGTCAACGAGGCCGCCCTGATGGCGGCCCGGCGCAACAAGCGCATGGTGACGCAGCAGGAATTCGAGGACGCCAAGGACAAGGTGATGATGGGCGCCGAGCGCAAGTCGCTCATCATGACCGAGGAAGAGAAAATGCTGACCGCCTATCACGAGGGCGGCCATGCCATCGTTGCGCTCAACGTGAAGGCGACCGATCCGGTGCACAAGGCGACCATCATTCCGCGCGGGCGCGCGCTCGGCATGGTCATGCAGCTGCCGGAACGCGACAAGCTCTCCATGAGCCGCGAGCAGATGACGTCGCGGCTCGCCATCATGATGGGCGGACGCGTCGCCGAGGAGCTGGTGTTCGGGCGCGAGAAGGTCACCTCGGGCGCCGCCTCCGACATCGAGCAGGCGACGCGACTCGCGCGCATGATGGTGACGCGCTGGGGCCTGTCGGACGAGCTGGGCACCGTCGCCTACGGCGAGAACCAGGAAGAGGTTTTCCTCGGCTATTCGGTCGCGCGCCAGCAGAACATTTCGGAAGCGACCGTCCAGAAGATCGACGGCGAGATCAAGCGTCTGGTCGAGGCGGGCTATGCCGAGGCGCAGCACATCCTCACCGAGAAACGCGCCGATCTCGAAGTGCTCGCCAAGGGACTGCTCGAATACGAGACGCTGTCGGGCGAGGAGATCAAGGACCTGCTCGACGGCAAGCCGCCGGTGCGCGAGGGGGTGAGCGAGCCGGCCGCGCCGCGCTCCTCCGCGGTGCCGACCGCCGGCAAGGGCCGCCCGCGTCCCGAGACCGGCGGGATGGAGCCGCAGCCGCAGGCGTGAGCGGTTCGCGACAGTACGGCGCCCTCAGAAAGCTTTCGGCAGCCCCGCCTGCTTGAGCGTGTAGTTTGCCCAGTGCCGCGATTTGATGTGGTTATCAACCATGAAGCGGCGCAGGCTGACCGGGCTCTGCCAGATTTCGTGGTCGCCTTTGCCCTGGCGAATGAACGTACAGCCGCTTGAACGCAGTAACGCTTTGACCCGGGGCGTGTAGTTTTCGGCCATCACGCGACGCGTGCGTACTCGGTGCGCTCAGCCCTGATTTCGAACGGTACTTCGCCGGTACCGGAGGACAACAGCCCATTCTCCACGAGAAGCTCCGGAATGACGATTTTGAGCTTCTCGATCAGCGCCTCGAACGTCTCGGCACCCGTCGCGAGCCCGGCACGTCCTCGCTCGAAGCCACCCAGACCTGGCCTTCGTCATCCCATTCGGCTGTTACATGGTAAGGAGACATGCCAAACCCGCCTGTTTCGCCGATCGACATATAAGCTTCTTTAGCGACGTTCGTCGAGGCAGCCTGCCGGAAGGGCGGTGCGCCGCGACATGGCCGTAATGTAACCTTTACTCATGTTTCTTGAAGCATTTCGGGGTAGGATCGCCCTAATATCCGCACCCGCGCGGCGGGCGCCAAGAACAACGACACCTGCGGGGAGATCGATGGTCCGCAAATATTTCGGCACCGACGGTATTCGCGGCCGCGCCAACGGCACGATCACGCCGGAATTGGCCTTGCGGGTCGGCCAGGCCGCCGGCCTCGTTTTCCAGCGCGGCGAGCATCGCCATCGCGTGGTCGTCGGCAAGGACACGCGGCTCTCCGGCTACATGATCGAGAACGCGCTCGTCGCCGGTTTCACTTCGGTCGGCATGGACGTGATGCTGCTCGGCCCGATGCCGACCCCGGCGGTCGCCATGCTGGCGCGCTCGATGCGCGCCGATCTCGGCGTCATGATCTCCGCCTCGCACAATCCCTACGACGACAACGGCATCAAGCTGTTCGGCCCGGACGGCTACAAGCTGTCCGACGAGGTCGAACGCAAGATCGAGCAGTTGATCGAGGCGGACGTCACCAAGCACTTGGCCCAAAGCGCCGATCTCGGCCGCGCCCGGCGCATCGACGGCGTGCACGACCGCTATATCGAGGCGGCCAAGCGCACGCTGCCCCGCACGCTCGACCTCGAAGGCCTGCGCGTCGTCGCCGATTGCGCCAACGGCGCCGGATATCGCGTGGCCCCGGCCGCGCTGTGGGAACTCGGCGCCGAGGTGATCGCCATCGGGGTCGAGCCGAACGGCTTCAACATCAACAAGGAATGCGGTTCGCTCGCGCCAGCGGCCCTGTGCCAGAAGGTGCGGGAGGTGCGCGCCGACGTGGGCATCGCGCTCGACGGCGACGCCGACCGCGTGGTCCTGGTCGACGAGAAGGGTCACCTCGTCGACGGCGACCAGCTCCTGGCGGTGGTCGCCGAGAGCTGGAAGGAGGACGGCCGGCTCGCGCGCCCCGGCATCGTCGCGACCGTCATGTCGAACCTCGGGCTCGAGCGCCGCCTCGCCGGCATGGGCCTGTCCCTCGCGCGCACCGCGGTCGGCGATCGCTACGTGCTCGAGCACATGCGCGAGCATGGCTTCAACGTCGGCGGCGAGCCGTCCGGACATCTCATTTTGTCGGACTACACCACGACCGGCGACGGCCTCGTCACCGCGCTGCAGGTGCTCGCGGTGGTCAAGAAGCTGGGCAAGCCGGTGTCGCAGGTCTGCCATCGCTTCGATCCGCTGCCCCAGATCATGAAGAACGTCCGCTACAAGACCGGCAAACCGTTGGAGAACGCCCGCGTGCAGACCGTGATCGCCGCCGCGCAGAAGCGGCTCGACGGACAGGGACGCCTCGTCGTGCGGCCGTCCGGCACCGAGCCGGTGATCCGCGTCATGGGCGAAGGCGACGACAAGGTGCTGGTCGAGGAAATCGTCGACGACATCGTCGAGGCGCTGGCGCAAGCCGCCGCGTGAGATCGCCGGCGCTGCCGGCCGCAATCCGTCAACGTTCCGTTAATCATTCGTGGCTTTCCGGCCACAGCGCGCCGCTGTTGCGCGTGGCCGGACGTTAATCGTCACGGTTAAGAAGTAAGGTTAAGTCCCATTTAAGGATTTCCTGGCATCGTCCGCAGCGTCGGTTCATCCATGTGGGGTTTCCCGCCCGTCGGGCCCTGCCGGACAAGAGGACGTGTCATGGGTAGCTTGAGGAAATTCGCGCTCGCGGGCGCTGCCATCATCGTCAGCATTCCGGCGGCGAGCGCCGCCGATCTTCCGCCGATCATCCAGAGGGCCCCGCCGGTGCCGGTCGAGGAATACGGCGGCTGGTACCTGCGCGGCGACATCGGCATCAGCAGCGAGCAGCTGCGCACATTCCGCGAGGACGGGCTCAACCCGGCGCCTGATTCGGTGCAGAACGCCAGCAGCGGCTTCGACGGCGCCGGGATCTTCCGCGTCGGCATCGGCTACGCCTTCAATTCATGGCTGCGCGCCGACGTGACCGCCGAGTGGCGCTCCCCGGCGAACTTCCGTTCGTTCGACATCGTCTCGTCGGGCGGCACCCTGATCCCCGAGCACGTCACGGTGAGCAAGTCCGAGTGGGTGTTCCTCGGCAACGTCTATGCCGATCTCGGCACCTGGTGGTGCCTGACGCCGTTCGTCGGTGCCGGCGCCGGTTTCGCCGCCAACAAGCTGAGCAATTTCAGCGAGACGGCGATTGCGTCGGCCAACCCGTTCGTCGGGACCAACATCATCAATGCCAACAATTTCGCGAGCGACGCGACCACCTGGAACTTCGCCTGGGCGCTGCACGCGGGCCTTGCCTACAAGGCGACGCCCGGGCTGACCGTCGAGCTTGCCTATCGTTATCTCAACCTCGGCAACGCTCAGTCCGGCCCCATCATGGGCTTCCTCAACAATCCGCAGGGCACCATCTTCCGCATCAACGACATGACGTCGCATGACGTGACGCTCGGCGTGCGCTGGATGCTGCAGCCGGAGCAGCCGGCGCCGATGTATCCGCTGGTGCGCAAGGGCTGACGCCGCCGCACACGGCGCGAATCGCGACGGCGCGGGACTTTCCCGCGCCGTTTTCTTTTGGAGCATTTTCCGGAAAAGTGGGCACCGGTTTTCCGTCGAAAATGCGACCAGCAATAAATGTGCAGCCACGGCGGTTAACGCGCGGGGACGATCGTGGTGAAGAATTAGGGTTAATCGCCCCTTAGCCCGAAAAGTGGCTACCGGTTTTCGGAAAAAGATCATGCTCCAGCGCTGCGGCGCGCGTGGCAGCGGCGAGTGGACTTTCCCATGCGCGTACGGATGAGCATCGCGGCCCTGGCGGCATCGATCGCGCTGATCGGCGCGGCACACGCGGCCGACATGCCGGAGATCATTCAGCAGCCGTCCCTGTCGGTTAGCGCGGCATCGCCGCCAACGAGATCCGCCTCGGCTTCCGCTATACGGTCGATTGATCGCGTCCGGGCGCCAACTCCGTTCTTGACGGCGCGTCCTCCCTTCCTTATGCCCGCCCGCGGGACACCCCTCCCCAACGAGGGGCGCCTATCTGGAAGGGTAGATCATGACGAGCCAGAAGCCCGGTGTGCGGCCGGTCGTCCCGCATTTCTCCTCCGGCCCCTGCGCCAAGCGCCCCGGCTGGAACCTCCAAGCCCTCACCGACGCGCTCACCGGACGCTCGCACCGATCGAAGGTCGGCCGCGCCAAGCTCAAGCGCGCCATCGAGTTGACCCGCGAGCTGCTCGGCATCCCGGCCGGCTACCGCATCGGCATCGTGCCGGCCTCGGATACCGGCGCAATCGAGATGGCCATGTGGTCGATGCTCGGCGCCCGGCCGGTGACGTTGCTCACCTGGGAATCGTTCGGCGAGGGCTGGGTGACGGACGTCGTCAAGCATCTCAAGCTCAAGGACGCGACCGTCATCCGGGCCGACTACGGCGAATTGCCCGACCTCGCGCGGGTCGATCCGGCGACCGATATCGTCTTCACCTGGAACGGCACCACCTCGGGCGTGCGCGTTCCGGACGCGCGCTGGATCGCCGCGGATCGCGCCGGCCTGACCTTCTGCGACGCCACCTCGGCCGCCTTCGCCCAGCCGCTCGACTGGACGAAGCTCGATGTGGCGACGTTCTCCTGGCAGAAGGCGCTCGGCGGCGAGGCCGCGCACGGCATGCTGGTGCTCTCGCCGCGCGCCGTCGAGCGGCTGGAAACCTACGCGCCGCCGTGGCCGCTGCCGAAGCTCTTCCGCATGACAAAGGGCGGAAAGCTCAACGAGGCGATCTTCGAGGGCGAGACCATCAACACGCCGTCGATGCTGTGCGTCGAGGATTGGCTCGACGCGCTCGCCTGGGCGAAATCGGTCGGCGGCGTTCCGGCGCTCGTGGCGCGCGCCGACGCCAATGCCAGGGCGGTCGCCGAATGGGTGGCGCGGACGCCGTGGGTCGACTTCCTCGCGCGCGAACCGCGTACGCGCTCCAACACGTCGGTCTGCCTCAAGGTCGTCGATCCGCTCGTCGTGTCGCTGCCGCTCGACGCCCAGGCGGCTTTTGCCAGGGGCATGGCGGCAGCGCTCGAGAAGGAAGGCATCGCCTATGACATCGCCTTCTATCGCGATGCGCCGCCCGGCCTGCGCCTCTGGTGCGGTTCGACCATCGAGGCGTCCGACATCGAGGCGCTGACGCCGTGGCTGGACTGGGCGTTTGCCCAGGGCAAGGAAGCGCTGCGCAAGGCAGCGTGAATCGCCATGGCCCCGAAGGTTCTCATCTCCGACAGGCTGTCGGCTGCCGCCGTGCAGATCTTCACCGACCGCGGCGTCGAGGTCGACGTCAAGCCCGGCCTCGACAAGGATCAGCTCGCCGAGATCGTCGGCGGCTTCGACGGCCTGGCGATCCGCTCGGCCACCAAGGTGACGGCCAAGCTGCTCGACCGCGCCAAGCGGCTCAAGGTGGTGGGCCGCGCCGGCATCGGCGTCGACAACGTCGACATCGCGGCGGCGACCGCCAAGGGCGTGATCGTGATGAACACGCCGTTCGGCAACTCGATCACCACGGCGGAGCACGCCATCAGCCTGATGCTCGCGCTCGCGCGCCAGATCCCGGCGGCGGACGTGTCGACCCAATTGGGAAAATGGGAAAAGAACAAATTCATGGGGGTCGAGATCACCGGCAAGACGCTCGGGGTGATCGGCTGCGGCAACATCGGCTCGATCGTCGTCGACCGCGCCCACGGCCTGAAGATGCGGGTCGTCGCCTACGATCCCTATCTGTCGCCGGAACGCGCGGTCGACATCGGCGTCCACAAGGTCGAGCTCGACGATCTGCTGCGGCGCGCGGATTTCATCACCCTGCACACGCCGCTGACCGAGCGCACGCGCAACATCATCGACGCGCGGGCGCTGGGGCTGACCAAGCGCGGCGTGCGCATCGTCAATTGCGCGCGCGGCGGCCTGGTCGACGAACAGGCGCTGCGCGCGGCGCTCGATTCCGGCCACGTGGCCGGCGCCGCGTTCGACGTGTTCACCGAGGAGCCGGCCACCGGCAACCCGCTGTTCGGCCATCCCAACGTGGTGTGCACGCCGCATCTCGGCGCCGCCACCACCGAGGCGCAGGAAAACGTCGCGCTGCAGATTGCCGAACAGATGTCCGACTATCTGCTCAACGGCGCCATCTCCAATGCGGTCAATTTCCCCTCGATCACCGCCGAGGAAGCGCCGCGCCTGCGGCCCTTCATCAAGCTCGCCGAGCAGCTCGGCTCGTTCGCCGGCCAGGCCACCGAGACCGGGCTCAAAACGGTCAAGCTGGTGTACGAGGGCCACCTCGCGGCGATGAACACCAAGGCGCTGACCGCCGCGGCGATCGCCGGCCTGCTCAAGCCGCTGCTGCACGACGTCAATATGGTGTCGGCGCCGATCGTCGCCCGCGAGCGCGGCATTGATCTGGAGGAGACCAAGCGCGACGCCCAGAGCGACTACGACAACCTGATGACCCTGACGGTCGTGACCGAGCGGCAGGAGCGCTCGATCCAGGGCACCGTGTTCGCCGACGGGCGGCCGCGCTGCGTCTCCATCAAGGGCATCCGGGTCGAGGCCGAGTTCGGGCCGTCCATGCTCTACGTCACCAACGAGGACAAGCCGGGGTTCATCGGCCGCTTCGCCACCATCCTGGGCGACGCAGGCATCAACATCGCCACCTTCCACGTGGGCCGCGAATCGCCGGGCGGCAACGCCATCGCGCTGGTCGAGGTGGACGGGGCGGTGCCGGCGGAGGTGATCGAGGAGGTGAAGCGCATCCCGCACGTCCAGCGCGTCCAGCCGCTGCGATTTTGACACCGCGCCGGCGCCTTGCGGCCGTCGTGTGGCCGCAGGCTCGCCCAACCGGAAATCCATACCTCCCGCGGGGACGACTCGCGAGAGGGAATGGTCATGCGACAATTGCCGCTCCTGTTCGTTGCCTTGCTCGCCGCGGCCCCGGCCGCCGCCGGCGAGGTCGAGGTGCGTTCCACGATCGATGCCGTCACCGTCTATCCGGACGGCGCGACGGTCACCCGGGTGATCCAGGCCGACCTGCAAAGGGGCGACACCACGCTGATCGCCCGCGATTTCCCGCCCGGACTTGATCCTGCCTCGCTGCGCATCGAGGGCGAGACTTCGGGCGCGCATCGTCATCGGGGCGATCGACGCCCGGCCGCCGCGCGCGGAGCGGCCGCCGACCGCGCCCGAACTCGAGAGGCGGATGGAGGCGCTGCGCGACGAGCGCACCACCATCGACGACCGCATCGCCGCCGAGGCGAGCCGCAAGGCGTTTGCCCAACGCTTCGCCGATCAGGCGCCGGTCGGCCTGGGCGAGAAGGGCGAGGCGCGTCCGCTCGCCGAATGGCGCGCCGCGTTCGCGGCGGTCGCCGAGGAAATCTCCGCCGCCGATGCGGTCATCCGCGAGAGCCGGCTGAAGCAGCGAGAGATCGATCGCGAGCTTGCGCGCCTTGCGGCCGAGCTTCAGGCCAACCCGGCGCGCAAGATGGAAGTGCGCGTCGATCTTGCGGCGGACGCCGATGCGGCGGCCACGTTGCGGGTCAGCTACGCGGTCCGCGGCGCGCGCTGGGTGCCGCATTACGACGCCCGGCTCGACAGCGGGTCGAGCGAACGCAAGCCCGCCCTCGAGCTGGTGCGCCGCGCCGAGATCGTGCAGCAGACCGGCGAGGATTGGACCGACGTGGCGCTTTCCGTTTCGACGGTGCGCACCGGCAAGGGCGGCAACGCCCCGGACCTGCAGCCGATCGTGGTGCGCTATGACGAGCCGCGGCCGGTGGTCGGGTCGCGCACAAAGACGGATCGCTTGTCACAGCCGGTGGCGCCGGCACCGTCGGGCGCGCGCCTTTCCTATTCGCCGGCCGCGGCATTGCAGGAGAACGTCGCCGCGGTCGAGCGCGAGGCCGCGATCGACACCGGCGGCTTCCAGGCGATGTTCCGCGTCCCGGGCCGCATCAGCGTCGCGGCCAACGAAGGCGCGAAAAGCTTCCGCATCACCGCCGCTGCGCTCGCGCCCGACCTGCTGGTGCGGGCGGTGCCGGGGTTGGACGAGGCCGCCTATCTGCAGGCCGCGTTCAAGCACGGCGAGGACGCGCCCTTGCTGCCCGGCCGCATCGCGCTCTATCGCGACGGCATCTATGTGGGGCGCGGCGACATGCCGGCCGCCGCCAGGGAGGAGACCGTGCGCCTCGGCTTCGGGCCGGACGACAAGGTCAAGGTCGCGCGCGCCACCATCCGCCGCAGCGAGGGCTCGGCCGGCCTCATCTCGTCGACCAAGACCGACGAGCGCGAATTCAAGATCATCGTGCGCAACGGTCACGGGGTTCCGATCCGCGTGTGCATCGAGGATCAGGTGCCGGTGAGCGAGACCGCCGACGTCGCGGTCGAGCTGCTGCCGGTGACCACGCGGCCGACCGAGCGTGACGCGCGGGATCGGCGTGGGGTTCTGGCCTGGACCTTCGATGCACCGGCCGGAGAAATGCGCGAGATCAAGCTCGCGTGGCGGGTGCGCTGGCCGGCCGACAAGGCGATCGTGTTCGAGCCCGGACGGCTGTGAGGCTTCGTCCAGGCGGAGCGCGTCGCCTTGCCTCACCACGCCGCATCCGTTAGGCGGGGCGGCCGGTTTGGGGCTTGCGCCCGGACGGTGCTATAAACCCTTCAGTTTTCGGCGGTTTCGCTGATCGGGAGTCGTGCGGACGGCTCCCGATCTCGCGATGGCGGCGGGCATCGCCCTTTGCCGGGGCGATCAGGGATGTTTCATGGCGAACGTGGTGGTGGTCGGGTCCCAGTGGGGCGACGAAGGCAAGGGCAAGATCGTCGACTGGCTGTCCGAGCAGGCCGACATCGTCGTGCGTTTCCAGGGCGGCCACAATGCCGGCCACACGCTGGTGGTCGACGGCACGATCTTCCGGCTGTCGCTGCTGCCGTCCGGCATCATCCGCCCCGGCAAGCTGTCGGTGATCGGCAACGGCGTCGTGCTCGACCCCACGGCGCTGATCGAGGAGATCGATCGGGTGGCCGCGCAGGGCGTCGAGGTCACGCCGGACAACCTGCGCATCGCCGACAACACGACCCTGATCCTGTCGCTTCACCGCGACCTCGACGCGTTGCGCGAGACGTCGAACGCGCTCACGCGCATCGGCACCACCAAGCGCGGCATCGGCCCGGCCTACGAGGACAAGGTCGGCCGGCGCGCCATCCGCCTGATGGATCTCGCCGATCTCGATGCACTCGGCCACAAGATCGATCGCCTGCTGGTGCACCACAATGCGCTTCGCCGCGGCCTCGGCATCGATGAAATCGACCCGAAGGCGGTCTACGCCGAGCTTGCCGCGGTGGCGCCGAAGGTGCTGCCCTACATGGACCGCGTGTGGGCGCTGCTCGACGACAAGCGGCGCGAGGGCAAGCGCATCCTGTTCGAGGGCGCGCAGGCGGTCCTGCTCGACATCGACCACGGCACCTATCCGTTCGTCACCTCGTCGAACACGATCGCCGGCACCGCCTCGGGCGGCTCGGGCCTCGGCCCGTCGGCGGTCGGTTTCGTGCTCGGCATCGTTAAGGCCTACACCACCCGGG
>DASPZC010000347.1:0-17148 GCA_035636455.1 Xanthobacteraceae bacterium | reverse complement strand
TCTCATGATCTAGCTTCGGCGCCAGTACCGGACTCGCGGGTTCGCGCGGCGCTCTGGAATTTTGCTTTGCTGCGTTGTCGGACGGCGCGCCGGATTCCATGTCCGTCCGAAAGCGCTCTGGGGCGACGCAAAGGCTCGTGGCACCGGTGCCTGGACCGTCCGGGCGAACGGAGGGTGCCATGACTGTCAAGGCCATCATGTCGCGCAAAGGCAGCGACGTCCTCACAATCGAGCCGACCGCAACGCTTGCCGCCGCCGTCAAGCTCCTGGCTGAGCGGCGCATCGGTGCCGTCGTCATTACCGGTCCGGACAAGCAGGTGATCGGGATACTGTCGGAGCGCGATATCGTTCGGGCGCTCGCCGATCGCGGCCCGGCCGCGCTCGACGAGCAGGTCGGGCAGGTGATGACGCCCAAGGTCATGACCTGCACCGAGGACCAGACGGTGTCGAGCCTGATGGAGCGAATGACGCACGGCAAGTTCCGGCATCTGCCGGTGGTCGACGGCGGTCGCCTCGCCGGCATCGTCTCGATCGGCGACATCGTGAAGCATCGGCTCGAGGAGATGGAGCGCGAATCGAGCGCGCTGCGGGAGTATATTTTGACGGCGTGAGGTCCAGAGGTCAGATGTCAGAGATCAGAGATCAGAGGTCGGACATCTGATCTCTGACATCTGATCTCTGACATCTGACATCTGATCTCACGTCAGCGCCGCGATCGCCTCGGCGAGCGGCTCGAGCGCGCGCTCGGTCGCCTCGACGCCCAGCGCGATCGCGTCGTCGGCGCGCTGGAAGTCGAACAGGCCGATCCGCCCAAGCCGCGGCTGCACCAGCACGTCCGGCGGATCGCCGGCGAGCCGCGCGCGCGTGATGCGGTCCTGCATGATGTTGAATGCCTCGATCATCACGGTCGAAATGCCGGGACGGCCCGGCTCGCCGAGAAACTGCCGCTTGATGATGCGTTCGGCGCCGAACAGCCCGCGCAGGCCGCTCCGCTGGCCGTGGAGTTCGCGCAAAATCTCGTCGTCTGCATCCGATCCGTGGCTCGCGATGGTGGTGCCGCGGCCGAACAGGTCGCCATTGAGGTTGACGGCGATGACGAGCCGGGCGCCCAGCGCGCGCGCGGCCGCGACCGGCACCGGATTGGTCAGCGCGCCGTCGACGAGCCAGCGCCCGCCGACCCGCACCGGCGCGAAAATGCCGGGCAGCGTGTAGGACGCCCGCAGCGCGTCGGCGAGCCGCCCGCGCGTGAGCCAGATTTCGTGCCCGGTTCCGATCTCGGTCGCGATGGCGGCGAAATGCACCGGCAGGTCTTCGATCAGGGTCTTGCCGCACGCTTCCTCGAGCCGCGCCGCGAGGCGACCGCCGCTGATCAGACCCGACCCCGACAGGCTGATGTCGAGATAGCCCAGCACCCGGCGCGGCGTGAGCGAGCGGGCCCAATTCTCGAAGAACTCGAGGCGGTCGGCCGCATAGGCGCCGCCGACCACGGCCCCCATCGACGTGCCGCAAATGACGTCGGGCTTGAGTCCCTTCGCGACCAGCGTGCGGATCACGCCGATATGGGCAAAGCCGCGCGCCGCCCCGCCGCCGAGCGCGAGACCGATGCTCGGGCGCGCGGGCGCCGGCTCCACTTCGTCGGTGCCGGCGGCGCGATCGGCCGTACGGGCGCGATTCTTGAGAAATTCGAGCACGCTGGGACACGCTCCTCGTTACAAAGACTTATGCTGAAAATCGGCCGTGGCAAGCCGTCATGACGCGCCCGCGCCAGGCCTTTGCGCAATGGTTAGCGCGAAGAATCAGCCGGCTTTGCGCTATTCCGCAGCCGCGCGCGGCGCGGCAATGTCGCCGGCGGACGGCCGCACCATCGAGAACACCGCCTCGACCACCGCATATTCGTCGTAGCCGCAGCGCGCGATCGGCTTCATCGCCGCGGTGTCGAGCCGGCCGTTCCTGATGAAACGATCGGCGATGTGGACCCCGACGACCTGGCCGAACACGACGTGACGATCGAGCGGGCGGCCGTCGAGATCGCGCAGCGTCAGCGTCTGCAGCCATTTGCACTCGAGCGCGCACGGCGCCTCGGCGACGCGCGGCGGCCTGACCAGCCGCGAGGGCGCCGGCGTCAGTCCCGCCGCCCGCATCTCGTCGACGCCGCGCGGGTAGGGCGCCGAGGTCTCGTTCATCGCCAGGCGCAAATCCCAGGTCGAGAGATTGCACACGAACTCGGCGGTCTCCTCGGCGAAGTGGACCGAATCTTTGCGGCCCTCGCTGGAGAAGCAAACGATCGGCGGGCGGCTGGAGACGCCGTTGAAGTACGAGTAGGGCGCGAGATTGACGGCGCCGCTGGCGCTGATCGAGCTGATCCAGCCGATCGGCCGCGGCGCGACAATCGCCTTGAACGGATCGTGCGGGAGGCCGTGATCGTTCGTGGCCGTGGCGTAGAACATGGGTCGGTCTCTTCAGGACGGAAAGCGTTTCACGATGTCGGCGAGCGCCGGGCGGGCGCGCTCTTCGGTGCCGCGCGCCGGCCGGCCGATATGGACGAAGCCGACGATGCGCTCATGCGGCGCGAGGCCGAGCTTGTCGAGCACGCGCCGGTCGTACGCATACCATTCGGTGATCCAACTTGCCGCGAAGCCGAGCGCATAGGCCGCATGCACCAGGGTCATTGCGGCCGCGCCGGCGGACAGGACCTGCTCCCATTCGGGGATCTTGACGTGCGGAGCGGCCCTGCTCACCACCGCGACGACCAGCGGCGCGCGCGCCAGCCGCCGGCGCTCGAACTCGATCTGGTCTCCATTGGCCTGCGGATGGTCGGCCTGGAACGCGGCGGCGATCGTCTCGCCGACCGCGAGCCGGGCATCGCCTTCGAACACCACGAACCGCCAGGGCACGAGCTTGCCGTGATCGGGCACGCGCGCGGCGACGGTCAACAAGGTCTCGATCTCCGCCGCGGAGGGGCCGGGGCATGCGAGATCCATGGGCTTGACCGACCGGCGGGTCTTGAGCAGGTCGAGGGCGTCGGGCATTCACGAACTCCGGGCGCGTGCGCCTAGAGCATGTCCCGTTCCTTCGGAATCGGAACATGCTCTACAATCACTGAGTGGCGCATGTTCTTATCGGCGAACCGGTACCCACTTCGCCGGAACATGCGCTAGCATGGCGCCGGATGGGTGACAAACCGCGCGGCGTTTGGTTGCAACGCCTTGGTGCCGGTGGTTGCGACGGAAATCCAACGGCAATTCTGCGGTTGCCGCCCAGCGCGCGGCTTGAAATCGCCAAGATTTGGCCGCTAAACCTCGGGGATGGGGATGAGCGGACCACTCGGGGGTCGGGGCGGCCATGTGCGCGCGGCCATGCTGGCGCTAGCGCTGGCATTTGCTCCGGGCGCCGCGTTTGCCCAGTCGGCGGGCGGGCCGGGCGAAGACTCGCCGCCGCGCCCGCCGGCCGCCATCCCCGCGCCGCCCACCGTGCAAAGCCTTGCTCCGTCAACCGGGAGCGTCGGCCCGCCGACCTCGCTGCTCCCCGCGGCGCCGGCTCCGCCCCTGCCGCCGCCTGCGCCGGCTGCGCCGGCGCAGCTGCAGAGCCTGCCGGCGACGCCGCCCGGCCAGGTCGCGCTCGCCGTGAGCGCGCGGTTCGGCCGCGAACCGCCCGGCATCAACGGCGGCCTCTTGTGGCGCGTCTATGCCGACAAGCCCGACCCGTCCGGCACGTTCCGCCTGCTGCGCGAGGACAGGACGGCGACGCCCACCTTCACGCTGCCGCCCGGGGGCTACGTGGTCCACGTCACCTTCGGCCTCGCCAATGCGATCAAGCACGTGCAGCTGCGCGCCGAGACGGTGCGCGAGGTGTTCGAGATCGCCGCCGGCGGCGCACGGTTCGAGGGGCGGGTGGGCGACAGCCGGATTCCGCAGGGGCAGATTTTCTTCGACGTCTATCCGGGCAGCCAGTTCGAGCCGGGCGACAAGCGGCGCGTCGCGCAGGAGATTCCCACCGGCGACGTGGTGCTGCTGCCCGAGGGGACCTACCACGTGGTGTCGAACTACGGCGACGGCAACGCGGTGGTGCGCTCCGACATCCGCGTGCAGCCGGGCAAGCTCACCGACGTGACGATCAACCACCGCGCCGCGGTGATCACGCTCAAGCTGGTGAGCGAGCGCGGCGGCGAGGCGCTCGCCAACACGTCGTGGACGGTGCTCACCCCGGGCGGCGACGTGATCAAGGAATCGATCGGCGCCTTCCCGCGCGTCATCCTCGCCGAGGGCGAGTACGCCGCCATCGCCCGCAACGACGGCAAGGTCTACAACCGGACTTTCAAGGTCGAGCCCGGCTTCGATCGCGAGATCGAGGTGCTGGCGCGGTGAGGGAGGCGGCGACGCCGCTACCTGACGACGATCTCAGCATCGTCGATGCGAGCGCGCGCAAGGACTTTTTCCCTATCTTCGGCGGGACGCACGCAGAAGACCGGCTGCGTGTCCCTGAGCAGTGCTCCGTTCGGCGTGTCTTCCAGTAAAAGGCGCGCAACCACCTTCGCATCCCGGCGCAGGAGGGCGAGCCACGTCGCGTAAAACGATGCTTGCGAGGGATCGTCCTTCATATGCCGATCCATGTAGGACAGACCGCGCTGGAGCAGACTGGGATCGTCGACCAGACGCGCTGCAACGGCACGCGTCAATTCATAGGTCCGGCGCTCATTGCGATCATAGAACCGCGTCTTCCTTGGAATCTCTTCGACGAAGCGTTCGCCTTCGGTCATGGCTGTTTCCACGTGGCGGTTCGCTGTGCGTTGAAATATAGGTTGCCGCGCCCGATGTGTCATCGACCTCCCGGCACCATCTTCTTTGCAAGGATATCGGGCCTACGCCGCCTCCTTCAGCCTTTTGACGTCGGGCGCCACCGCTTCGTGGCCGAGCATCGCCAGCGCCTGCGCCAGCGGCAGCACGGTCTGCTGCTGGCTACCGAGGCGGCGGATCGACACGGCGCGCTCGGCCGCCTCCTTCTTGCCGACGACGAGCAGCGCCGGCACCTTGGCAAGCGAGTGCTCGCGCACTTTGTAGTTGATCTTCTCGTTGCGCAGGTCGCCTTCGACGCGCAACCCGAGGCGCAGCGCACCCGCGACCACCTGGCGCGCGTAGTCGTCGGCGTCCGACGTGATGGTGGCGACGACGCACTGGACCGGCGCGAGCCACAGGGGCAGGTGACCGGCATAGTGCTCGATCATGATCCCGGCGAAGCGCTCGAGCGAGCCGAACATCGCGCGATGCAGCATCACCGGCACGACCTTGTCGGAGTGGTCGTCGATGTAGAAGGCGCCGAGCCGGCCGGGCATGTTGAGGTCGACCTGCACCGTGCCGCACTGCCAGTCGCGGCCGATGGCGTCGCGCAGCACGTATTCGAGCTTGGGCCCGTAGAAGGCGCCTTCGCCCTTGTTGAGCGTCCACGGGCGCCTGGAGGCCTCGAGCGCCGCCATCAGGGCGGCCTCGGCCTTGTCCCACGCCTCGTCGGCGCCGATGCGCTTGTCCGGCCGGTCGGAGAACTTGATGGTCACGTCGGGAAAGCCGAAGTCCTCGTAGATCGACAGGATCAGGTCGTTCATGGCGAGGCATTCGGCCGCGATCTGATCCTCGGTGATGAACACGTGGGCGTCGTCCTGGGTGAAGGCGCGCACGCGCAGCAGGCCGTGCAGGGCGCCGGACGGCTCGAAGCGATGCACCTTGCCGAACTCGGCGAGCTTGAACGGCAGGTCGCGATAGGACTTGAGCCCGTTCTTGAAAATCTGGATGTGGCCCGGGCAGTTCATCGGCTTGATGACGAAGGTGCGCTCGTCCTCTTCGCGCGGCTGGGTGAAGAACATGGCGTCGCGGAACGTCTCCATGTGGCCGGACGCGACCCACAAGGATGAATCCATCAGCTGCGGCGCGTTGACCTCCATGTAGCCGGCCGCGCTCTGGCGGCGGCGGATGTAGTTCTCCAGCATCTGGAACAGGGTCCAGCCCTTGGGATGCCAGAACACCGAGCCGGGCGCCTCTTCCTGGAAATGGAACAGGTCCATCTCGCGGCCGAGCCGGCGGTGGTCGCGCTTCTCCGCCTCCTCGATCTGCTTGAGATAGGCGCCGAGCTCCGCCTCGCTCGCCCACGCGGTGCCGTAGATGCGCGAGAGCGTGGGATTGCGCGGGTCGCCGCGCCAATAGGCGCCCGCGGTCCGCATCAGCTTGAAGGCCGCGCCGACCTTGCCGGTCGAGGTCATGTGCGGACCGCGGCACAGGTCGAACCAGTCGCCCTGCTTGTAGATCTTGATCGGCTCGCCCGGCGCGATGGCGTCGATGAGCTCGACCTTGAACAGCTCGCCCTTGTCGCGGAAGACGCGCTTGGCCTGGTCGCGCGCCCACACCTCCTTGGTGAAGGGACGGTCGCGCGCGACGATCTCGCACATCTTGGCCTCGATCGCCGGAAAATCCTCGGGCGTGAACGGCTCGTTGCGGGCAAAGTCGTAATAGAAGCCGTTCTCGATCACCGGCCCGATGGTCACCTGGGTGCCCGGCCACAGGGTCTGCACCGCCTCGGCCAGCACGTGCGCGCAGTCGTGTCGGATCAATTCGAGGGCGCGCTTGTCGTCGCGCGCGAGGAACTCGATGCGCGCATCGCGTTCGATCCGGTCAGTGAGGTCGGCGAGCGCGCCGTCGAGCGCCATGGCGACGGTGCGCTTGGCGAGCGAGGGCGAGATGCCTTTGGCGATGTCGAGGCCGGTGATGCCGTCGGGATAATCCCGACGCGCCCCGTCGGGGAAGGTCACTGCAACCATCTTCGTCTCCTGCTCACTCGCTGCCTACGAATGCAGGTAAGCGGTCGTCGTTCGCGGCGGGGTTTACATTGGCCGGCGCGCGGCGTCCACCGGCGTAGGATCCACGTTCGTCCCCCGCCACCTTCCATACCGCCACGGCAGGTACCAGCGCGCGCCGGCGGGCGGGGCTTGCGGCACGAAGTCGAGGCCGGAGGTGCCGAACGGGTGGCAGCGGAGAATCCGCGCCAGGGTCATCCAGCCGCCGGCCCACAGGCCGAATCGCCCGATCGCCTCGTCGGCGTAAGCGGAGCAGGTCGGCAGGTGCCGGCAGTGGAAGCCGACCAGGGCCGAGAACGTATAGCGGTAGAGCCTGACGAGCCCGCGTCCGGCCTGGCGCGGCGTGTGCCGGGCGGCGTCGAACAGGGGGTCGAGGTCCATGGCGGGGCTTTCAAAGCTTGCGCCGGCAGCGGTGGCGGCGAAACTGCGCGCCATAATCCTCGCCGGCCCAGCCGGCCGCCTTGGCGGCGTAGGGCGAGGCGGGGCAGCGCCGCACATGCGCGCCGACCCGCCGCCGGAACTCGGCCAGCGTCTCCAGGCTGATGCAGACCAGCTGGTGATGCAACGGCGGCGTCAGGTCGAGCCTCGGCAATTCGGTTTCCGCCCGGGCGAGCAGCGCCGCCTCGCCCTCGTCGGCCGGAGCGCCGTGGGCGGCGGTTATCGCGGCGAAGGCCATGGCCGCAGCGGCGGCGAAGAACGGCGCCCCGCTCACTGCGCCGCGACCGCGCCGCGCTTGCCCTCGATCTGATCGATGGCGGACACCACCGCATCGAAGGTGAGCATGGTCGAGGCGTGGCGCGCCTTGTAGTCGCGCACCGGCTCGAGCACGGCGATGTCGCCCCAGGTGCCGGCGGGCGGCGCGCCGTTCTCCTTGAGCATGCGCCGCACCGTCTCGCGCAGCTCGCGCAGGTCCTGCGCCCGGGCGCCGACCACGTTGCGCGCCATGATCGAGGAGGAGGCCTGGCCGAGCGCGCAGGCCTTCACCTCATGGGCGAAGTCGGTGACCGTATCGCCGTCCATTTTCAGGTCGACCGTCACCGTCGAGCCGCACAGCTTGGAATGGGCGGTCGCGCTGGCGTCGGGCGCGGGCAGCCGCCCGATCCGCGGAATTGTGCCCGCGAGCTCCAGAATGCGGCGGTTGTAGACCTCGTTGAGCATGGATGCCCTGAATTTGAACGGCGCGGGTGTTTGCCCCCGGCCGGTAAGCAAATATATAGGCGCTGGGCGGCCGGTGCGAGAAGGGCGCGCTGCCGGCCGGGCTTCGGTCTACACCAGCCATGCATGTTGGGAATGCGGCGTCCGCTCCCCTCTCGCATTGTCGTGATGGCGCGAGGGGGTATACGTGACGCGGCCACCCCGGTGACACTCCCGGCGCACGGAGCAGCGCCGGTCGAACGGAGAGACCGTCATGGACGCCATCATCAAGTCGTTTCCTCCCAAGCCGGGACTGTCCGACCATGTCCGGGCGGCGCCCGCGCCGGCGGCGCCGCGGCCCTCGCGCGAGGAGGCGGCCGCGGCCGTGCGCACGCTGATCGCGTTTGCGGGCGACGATCCCGAGCGGGAAGGGCTGCGCGACACGCCGGCCCGGGTCGTCAACGCCTACGAGGAGCTGTTCCGCGGCTATCGCGAGTGCCCGGCCGACGTGCTCGACCGCACCTTCGCGGAGATCGGCACCTATAACGATCTCGTGCTCATCCGCGACATCCCGTTCCATTCGCATTGCGAGCATCACATCGCGCCGTTCGTCGGCAAGGCGCATATCGGCTACATGCCGGTCGAGCGGGTGGTCGGGCTGTCGAAGATCGCGCGCCTGATCGACGTCTATGCGCGGCGGCTGCAGACCCAGGAGCATCTGACCTCCCAGGTCACGACGGCGATCGACGAAATCCTCAAGCCGCGCGGCGTCGCCGTGATGATGGAAGCCGAGCACATGTGCATGGCCATGCGCGGGGTGCAGAAGCCGGGGGTCGCCACGGTGACCACCCAGTTCACCGGCCTGTTCCGCGACGACGCGACCGAGCAGGTGCGGTTCATCACGCTGGTGCGCGGGACGCGCTGACCCCCGCAGGGGACTGCCTTGGCCGACAATCCTGGTTCGTTTGCACCCCGCGGCTCGCCCGCCGAGGTCGAGGAAGGGCGGCTGCTGGCGCCGAAATTCGACGCCGACGGCCTCGTCGCCTGCGTCGCCACTGACGCGGAGAGCGGCGACGTGCTGATGGTCGCGCACATGAACGCCGAGGCGCTCGCGCGCACGATCGAGACCGGCGAGGCGTGGTACTTCAGCCGCTCGCGCCGGGCGCTGTGGCGCAAGGGCGAGACCTCGGGCCACGTCCAGCGGGTCAAGGAGATGCGGATCGACTGCGACCAGGACGCCGTGTGGATCAAGGTCGAGCAGGCCGGCGGCGGCGCCTGCCATACCGGCCGCCGCTCGTGCTTCTACCGCGCGGTGCCGCTCGGTGCCCGCAAGGGCGCCGTCACGCTCGAGTTCCGCGACGCCGAAAAAGCCTTCGATCCGAAGGCGGTATACGGCGATCCCGACAAGCCGCGGTAACCGGGCGATCCGGCCGGCGGGCCGTTCCGGCGTCGACTTCGATGTCCCGGATGTGTACGGTGCGCCCCGCTGGGCGTCGGGGTTCACGGGGCAGCGGCCACATGGCGGCAGTAACGGCGCGGAGCGCGCGACAAAAATTTTGCCTCGTCATGGTGAAGCCGTCGCACTACGACGACGACGGCTACGTCATCCAGTTCCTTCGCTCCGCGGTTCCGTCGAACTCACTCGCCGCGCTGTACGGCCTTGCCAAGGACTGCGCCGACCGCCGCGCCCTCGGCGAGGATGTCGAGATCGAGATTCACGCCCTCGACGAGACCAACACCCGCATCCGCCCCGCGCGCCTGGCGGGCCTGATCGAAGCCGCCGGCCACGGCATGGTGATGCTGGTCGGCGTCCAGTCGATCCAGTTCCCGCGCGCCCTCGACATCGCCCGCCCGCTGCGCGAGCGCGGCATCCAGGTGGCGGTCGGCGGGTTCCACGTCTCCGGCACCATCGCCATGCTCGACGAGCGCGACTCGGACGTGCGCCGCGCCGAGGAGATGGGGGTCGCGCTGTTCGCCGGCGAGGCGGAAGACCGCCTCGACGCGGTGCTGCGCGACGCGCTGAGCGGGCGCTTGAAACCGCTCTACAACTTCATGGACGACCTGCCGGGGATCGACGGCGCGCCGACGCCGATCCTGCCGGCCGCGCGCGTCAACCGGACGATCGGCGGGCTGACGAGCTTCGACGCCGGCCGCGGCTGTCCCTATCAGTGCTCGTTCTGCACCATCATCAACGTGCAGGGCCGCAAGTCGCGCCGGCGGACCGCCGATGACGTCGAGCGGATCGTGCGCGCCAATCTCGCCCAGGGCATCCACACGTTCTTCATCACCGACGACAATTTCGCCCGCAACAAGGACTGGGAACCGATCCTCGACCGCCTGATCCACTTGCGCGAGGTGGAAAAGCTCAAGATGAGCTTCGTCATCCAGGTCGATACGCTGTGCCACCGCATCCCGAATTTCATCGAGAAGTGCGGGCGCGCCGGCGTGCGGCGCGTGTTCATCGGGCTCGAGAACATCAATCCTGCCAATCTGCTGGCGGCCAAGAAGCGGCAGAACAAGATCACCGAGTATCGCCGGATGCTGCTGGCGTGGAAATCGATCGGGGCGCTGACCTGCGGCGGCTACATCCTCGGCTTCCCGCACGACACCTTGGAATCGATCCGTCACGACATGGAGGTGATCAAGAACGAGCTGCCGATCGATCTGCTCGAATTCTTTAATCTGACGCCGCTGCCCGGGTCCGAGGATCATCAGAAGATGCACCGCGCCCGCGTCCCGATGGACCCGGACATGAACAATTACGACGGCATCCACGTGACCATGGGGCATCCGCTGATGTCGCGCGAGGAATGGGGCCGCGCCCATCTGCTCGCCTGGGATACCTATTATTCCCTCGATCACGCGGCGACGGTGATGCGGCGCGCGATCGCGACCGGCGTCAATGCCAGCAACAATCTCTCCATGTTCACCTGGTTCAAGGGCTGCATCCACATCGAGGGCATTCATCCGCTCGAGGGCGGCTTCATTCGTTTGAAATCGCGCCGCGACCGCCGCCCCGGCCGGGCGATCGAGCCGATCTGGCGGTTCTATCCGAAGGTCTGGGCCGAAACCGTATGGAAGCTCTACCGCTGGATTTCGCTCTATGCCAAGCTGCGCAAAATCTATCTGAAGGTAAAGCACGACCCGCGCCGTCACGACTATATGGACGCGGCGCTCTCGCCCATTGCCGACGACGAGATCGAGACACACGAGCTGTTCAAGACCGACGCCGCGCGTGCGTATGTGGCGCAGGAACGGCGCCTGGAGAAGCTCCGCGAGGGCCAGGCGGCCTGATCAGTAACCAGTGATCAGTAGCCAGCAATCAGTATTCGGAGACGATTTGTCTCTGATTACTGATCACTGATTACTGGTTCCCGCCTCCTTCGCCCGCGCAAGCGTGCGCTTGGCGCGCTCGAGGTGGGGACGGTCGTACATCACGCCGTCGATGCCGACGACGCCGAGGCCCGGAGAAGCCGCGAAGGCGGCGATCACCGCCTGCGCCTTGGCGATCTCCGCGGCGGAGGGCGTGAACACCTCGTTGATGATCGCAACCTGGCCGGGATGGATCGCCATCTTGCCGGCAAATCCGTCGCGCCGTGCTTCCGCGCATTCGTGGCGCAGGCCGTCGGGGTTGCGGAAATCGACGAACACGGTGTCGAGCGCGGGGATCTTGGCGGCGGCCGCCGCCGCGAGGCACAGGCTGCGCGCCAGGCGGAACGTGTCGGTGAACCGCCCGTCCGCGTCGCGGTTGGTCTCGGCGCCGAGGTCGGCCGATAAATCCTCTGCCCCCCAGGTGAGCGCGGCAAGCCGCCGGCTCGCGCCCGCGTAGCTCCCCGCCACAAACAGCGCGGCGGCGGTCTCCGTCGCGATCGCAAAAATCCGGATCAGCCCGTCGGCTGCGCCGCACATCGCCTCGCGCGCCGCGAGCTTGGCGTCGAGATGGATGACGGACGCGCCGCCTTCCGCCTTGGGCAGCAGAACGGCGTCCGGCCGCCCCGGGACGACCGCGTCGAGATCGGCGTCGATCAGGCCGGTGTCGAGCCCGTTGACGCGCACCAGCAGGCGGGGGCGCCGGGCCGCCGCGCCCACCTCCTTGAGGAAGCCGAGCGCGGTCGCACGCGCCTCGGCCTTGCGGTCGGCCGCGACCGAATCCTCGAGGTCGATGATCAGCGCGTCGGCGCCGCTCACCAAACCCTTGTCGAGCTTCTTCGGGCTGTCGCCGGGAACGAACAGCAGCGAGCGCATCAGCCGGTTTTAGAGCGGCATGACGATTCTTCGCATCGTCATGCCGCTCTACCCTCTTTTTGAAGCATGATCTTTTCCGAAAACCGGTTCCCACTTTTCGGGATCATGCTCTAATTCGGCCGCATGCGCATGAAGGCTTGGCGGCGGCACTCGGCGACGAGCTTGCCGTCCTGATTGAAGGCGCGGTGGCAAAAATCGACGATGCCGGCCTTGGGCCGCGACTTCGATTCGCGCTTGGCCAGCACCTCGCTGGTGCAGTGCACGGTGTCGCCCTCGAACAGCGGATGGGGGAATTTCACCTCGGTCATGCCGAGGTTGGCGATGGTGGTGCCGACGGTCAGGTCGTTGACCGAGATGCCGATCATCAGGCCGAGGGTGAACAGCGAGTTCATCAGCGGCTTGCCCCACTCGGTCTCCTGCTCGCAGAAATGCCGGTCGATATGCAGCGGCTGCGGGTTGAGCGTCATGTTGGAGAACAGCATGTTGTCCATCTGCGTCACCGTGCGGGTGAGCCGGTGCGCGAAGACTTCGCCGACGACGAAATCCTCGAAGTAAAGCCCGCCGCGCGGGTGCCGGGTCGCGGTCGCTTGCGCCATGACGTTCCTCCTCCGGGCCGTTCTTAATACCCCGTTTACCATAATGGCCGATCCTGCGAAGCGGGGAAGAAGCATGGCGATCGAGGCCACGGGCGACATCGCAACCAGGGTGGTCGGGGCGATCCGCGAAGCCGCGCGGGCGACCGGCACCGGGTTCGACTATTTGCTCAAGACCGCGATGCGGGAATCGAGCTTCAACCCCAACGCCAAGGCATCGACCAGCTCGGCCACCGGCCTGTTCCAGTTCATCGACCAGACCTGGCTGGCAACGCTCAAGCAATCCGGACCAGGCCTCGGCTACGGCAGCTATGCGGACGCCGTCAAGCGCACCGCCTCCGGGCGCTACGTGGTGACGGATCCGGCCATGCGCCAGAAGGTCATGAACCTGCGCTACGATCCGGCCGCCAACGCGTTGATGGCCGGCGCCTTCACCAGGAAGAACACCGACCGCCTGGCCAAGGCGCTCGGCCGCGGACCGACCGACGGCGAACTCTATATCGCGCATTTCCTCGGCCAATCGGGCGCGGTGAAATTCATCTCCGCGACCGACAGCGCGCCCCAGGGCAAGGCCGCCGACCTCTTCCCCAACGCGGCGCGCGCCAACCGCTCGATCTTCTACGACAAGCAGGGCGGGGCGCGCAGCCTGGCGCAGGTCTACGCCGTCCTCGTCGCCAAGCACGACGGGGTCGCCGCGCCGCCGGCCGTTGCATCGGCATCCGCGCCGTCAACCGCGCCGGCCGCGCCTGCGGCGGACGATGACGCCATCATGCCGCCGATGGCGAGCGCCTACGCGTCCGATCCGGCGCCGAAATTCAACAGCCTGTTCAGCACCGAGCGCAGCGGGCCGGTCTCGTCCTTCGTGCACGACCTGTGGGGAGCGGACGCAGCCGCGATTCCCCTCGTCCCGGCGGCGACGCCGGCGGCCGGGGCCGAGGCCGCGCGGCCGGCGGCGGGGCGGATCGGCACGCCGCTCGATCTCTTCCAGTTCCTGCGCCCGGACATCCGCGCGCAGCAGACCGCGCACTCGGCCTGACGCGGGACGACTTTTCTTCGAATCGTCATCCCGCTTCAGTTTCTTTGGAGCATGATCTTTTCCGAAAACCGGTATCCACCCCGGATCAAGTCCGGGGCAGGCTTTTTCGGGATCATGCTCTGGGCGGCCCGTTAAGATTTCATCAATCTTCCCAAAGATTTATGGTGAACCCTTTATTAAGCACGGGCTCCTAATCTGCGTCCGGCCGATGTCGCGCGCGTTGCGCCCTTCACCCGCGTCGGTCGCGTCGAGTCCGGTGAGCCATGATCGTTCGGCATTTTCTTCAGTGGGTGCGCACCGCTCCGGCGGTCGACCGCGCCGAAGCGACGAGCGCGCTGGCCCGAGCCTATCTTTACTCCGACCTCTCCCCCGACGATCGCGTCGCCGCCGAAGGCGCGATGCTGATGCTGCTCGACGATTCCTCGCCGCTGGTGCGCGCGGCCCTGGCGCAGGCGCTCGCCGCCTCGCCGGATGCGCCGCCCGCCGTCATCCTCGCCCTCGCCGGCGACCTGCCGGAGATCGCCGGCATCGTGCTCGAACGCTCGCCGCTCCTGATCGATGCGGACCTGGTGGACCAGGTCGGCGGCGGCGAGCCGCGGGCGCAGGCGGCGATCGCGCGGCGCCGCGCGCTGCCGCGCCCGGTGTCGGCGGCGCTGGCGGAGGTGGGCTCGCCCGAGGCGTGCCTCATCCTGATCGAGAGCGCGGACGCCGACATCGCTCCCTTCTCGATCGAGCGCCTGGTCGAGCGCTTCGGCCATCTCGCCGCGATCCGCGAGGCGCTGCTGGCACGCGAGGATTTGTCGGCGGCGAGCCGCCAGGCCCTTGTGGTCAAGCTCTCCGCCACGCTGACGGGCTTCGTGGTCGCGCGCAATTGGCTGGAGGAGGGGCGCGCGCAGAGCATCGCCCGCGAGGCGTGCGAGAAGGCGACCGTCACCATCGCGGCCGAGGCGACGTCCGACATGCGGCGCCTCGTTCGGCACCTGCGCGAAAGCGGCCAATTGACCGCGGGCCTCGTGCTGCGCGCGTTGCTGTCGGGCAACGTCGTCCTGTTCGAGCAGGCGCTTGCCGAACTGTCCGGCCTGCCGCCCGCGCGCGTCGCCGGCCTGGTGCACGACCGGCGCGGCGCCGGATTGCGCGCGCTCTACCAGCGGACCGACCTGCCGGCCGCGGCATTCCCGGCGGTGCGCGCCGCGCTCGAGGCCATGCATGAGGCGGGTTTCGTCGGCGATCCCGGCGGCGCGACGCGGCTCAAGCGCCGGATGATCGAGCGCGTGCTCACCCGCTGCGCCGACCAGACCTCGGCCGAGATCGAGCCGTTGCTGATGCTGCTGCGCCGGTTCGCCACCGAGGCGGCGCGCGAGGAAGCGCGGATGTTCTGCGACGAGCTGGCCGCGGCGTAACGCCGATCAGCCGGATGATGGATCCGGCGCCAACGCCGGAGCGGCGACCTCGTCGAGATAGCCCGGCCGGTTCCGATTCTCGTGGGCGAGGAACTCCTCGGTCACCTGGCGGAGCCGCTCCGCCAGCACCTGCGCCTTGCGCTCCGAATTGCCCTGCGCGTTGCGATGGACGATCGCGCGGACGCCGTCGACGTGCTGGTCGAGGAGTACGAGCGGGATGCGCGCCGGCTCCGGGGAGTGCTCGATCAGCCGGCACAGGCTGCGGGCGACCGGCTCGATCAGCGGGAAGCCGAAGGTCGCCGCCTCGCCCTTGATGTCGTGGGCGGCGCGAAACAGCTCGTCACGCGCCGCGTCCGTCAAGCCGGCCTCGCGGACCTTGCGCCGCGCCGCATCGAGGCGCCGGCATTCGGCCTCCATCCACTGCGCAAAGTCGTTCGACAGGGTGAGCAGCGCCTGCTCGGCCCGCGCCACCGGGTCGGGCTCGTAATGCTCGCTCGGGCGCGCGTGCACCACCGCCTTTTCCAGCTTGTTGGGCGGCGTGATGACCTCGTAATCCTTGAACTTGGTCACCGACGCCTCGGCGTGGTCCTCGGGGCGGCGGCTCACGTCAGCGCCTTTGCCTTGTCGAGCAGCGGCTGCTGCTTGATGATGTCCGCCTTGCCGCCCTTGCGCCGGTCCGGCCCGACATAGTTCGGATTGACGTTGCGCCGCCGGTCGGGACCGAAATAGGTCTTGGTCTTGATGAAGGGCCGCGGGTTGACCACGATGTTGAGGATGCGCTGGTAGAGCGCCTTCGCCGAAATCGGCTTGGCCAGAAACTCGGTGATGCCGGCGTCGCGCGCGGCGACGACGCGCTTCTTCTCCGAATGTCCGGTGAGCATGATGATCGGCACGTACGGATTGGCGTTGGCGCCGGGCTGGCGAATCATCTGGGTCAGCTCGAGACCGTCGAAGATCGGCATCGCCCAATCGGTGATGACGATGTCGGGCGAATAGTGCGTGAAGGCCTCGAGGCCCGCCGCGCCGTCCTCCGCCTCGTACACCTCGCGGGTGCCGAAGCCGTGCAGCAGCGTGCGCAGGATGCGGCGCATATGCGCGTTGTCGTCGATGACGAGAAAGCGCAGGCGGTTGAAATCAATGCGGACCATGGCGATCCCGACGGCTGGCCGGCCACGCCGGCAGCCCGTCCGCACGCTAAGGATTTGCCGTTAACGAACCGTTTAGGATGATTGCCCCGGCGCCCGAGCCCGCCGGCGCTTGCGGGCCGTCATGACGGCTGGCTGATCTTGGTCGTGGGCCGGTGGCGCTCCTTGTTGACCCACTCCCAGACGGCGTCCTCGTTGACCTTGAAGGCCGCGGCGACATGGCGGACGAGATCGCAGACCAGCAGCCCGTAGTGCTCGTGGGTCAACTTGCCGGGATGAATGTGACAAATGACGTCGTCATCCTGCCCCTTGAACATGATGACCAAAGGGTCCGCGATTTTCATCGTTTTCTGCCGTCGACCGAGTTGGCTCATGGGCGTCCTCCAAGTCCCTGATCAGTAGCCGAACTGCTCGAGCAGGATGCGCTCGTCGAGGCTGTGCCCCGGATCGAACAGCATGTGCATCGAAATGCTGTGATCCATGGAGATGTCGACCGAGCGCACCGAGCGCACCTCGTCGTGGTCGGCGACCGCGGCGACCGGCCGCCGCTCGGCCTCGATGACCTCGACGGTGATGCGGGCCTTGTCGGGCAGCAGCGCGCCGCGCCAGCGGCGCGGCCGGAACGGGCTGATCGGGGTGAGCGCCAACAGCGGCGAATCGATCGGGATGATCGGCCCCTGGACCGAGAAATTGTAGGCGGTCGAGCCGGCCGGCGTCGCCACCAGCATGCCGTCGGCCACCAGCTCCGCGAGGCGCT
>DASPZC010000346.1:0-3482 GCA_035636455.1 Xanthobacteraceae bacterium | reverse complement strand
ACCCTTCAAGGTGCTGCCCGAACTCTTTGACCGGCTCGGCGGGGATGCATGGGCTGTTTACCGCTTCTTAGTCCAGCTCCATCCCGAACTCGGCGATATGACTGGGAAAGAGGCGCTACGAAAGGGGCGCGTTAGCGAAGTCGTGGAGGCAGCGGAGAGCGTGGCGCGGGCCTTTGCATAAATGTCGCGTCACAATCCGACGCCCGCCATTCGCACATACGACGCTCCATATCGCGACGGTCGAGCCAGGAGAGACATTCGGCCATATCTGCCCCGCCAGGTATCCCAACCCGTTCGGCTACGGGAAGACGCGAAGCCGCTTCAGTGATCCTCGCCGCCGGGTGCCAAAGAACCGTTTCGGTATCCTTTATCTGGGCCAAACGCTGAAGGTCTGCTTTCTTGAGGCGGTACTGCGCGATCGGCGAAACGGGATTATTGGCGACTACTTGATTGCTGAAAACGAACTGCGTACGCGTCGCTACGTGCTGATCGAGCCAGCTGCACCGTTGGATTTGGTTGATCTGCGCGGAGATGGCTGCGTTCGCATGGGGGTCCCGAGCGATGTTCCTCGCGGAGCCAACCAGGCTCTTGCCCAGCGATGGTCGCTCGCATTCTACCAACATCCTTCAGAGCCGGACGGAATCATCTATCCGTCTCGACTGAACGAAGACACCAATTTGGCGATCTACGATCGTGCCATCATCAAGCTGCGCGAGATCCGCAACACGGCCCTGATCAACGCACCCGGTTTCGCCGAAGTGCTCGACGATCTCCGCGTCGCCATTGCCCAGTGAGTTGGCTGTACGACAAGCAAAGGATGGCTATGGCGCGCGCGCTGGCCAAAGAACTCATCCGATTCAGGTGCAGCGGGCTGCGGGGACGGCCGTGTGGTCTCGAATAGGCATATTGTGCACAAAGATACTCATAAATGCCGCAGCACCCGGGCCGGTTTCTGGCCGAGCGCCGTGAAGGTGCCGATCAGCCCGAAGGCCACGGTCAGCACCAGGGCGAACAGGGCGGAGATGACCGCCGGCCCCGGCAGCCAGACGAACGCGAGGTTCATCACCTCGGTGACGACGATGGCGGCGGCGATCGATCCGGCGGCGACGCCGAACAGCGCGGTCGCCAGGCCGAGCAGCAAATATTCGAGCGCGTAGGAGCCGAGCAGGCGCAGGCGGGTCGCGCCCAGAGTCTTGAGCACCACGGCGTCGTAGACGCGATGGCGGTGGCCGGTGGCGAGCGCGCCGCCGAGCACCAGCACGGCGGCAAACAGCGCCACCGCGCTCGCGCCGCGGATCGCCATGGTCAGGTCGAGCACGATCTTGCTCACCGCCTCGAGCGCCTCCTTGACCCGCACGATGGTGACGCCCGGGAAGGCGTCGGCGACCGCCTTGAGCAAGGCAAGCTCCTCCTCGACGGTGCCGCCGCCCGGATAGGTCAGGGTGGCGATGTGGGCGTGCGGCGCGCCGCGCAGCGCGTCGGGCGAAAGCACCATCACGAAGTTGATGCCGAGCGTCTGCCAGTCGACCGCGCGCAGGTTGGCGACCGCGGCGGCGATGTTGCGCCCGAGCACGTTGATGACCACCGGGTCGCCGACCTTGAGCCCGAGCCCGTCGGCGATCTTGTTCTCGAACGAGACGAGCGGCGCCCCGCGGTAGTCCGGCGCCCACCAGTCGCCGGCGACCACGCGCGAGCCGGGCGGGATCTCGGTCCCGTAGGTGATGCCGCGGTCGCTCTGCAGCACCCAGGCGGCGTTGGCGGCCGGCCGCAGGTCCTCGGCCCTGACTCCATGGGCGCTGACGATGCGCCCGCGCAGCATCGGCACCCGCTCGAGCTTGGCGTTCGGCGCCCGCGCGCGCACGAAGTCGTCGAAGCGCGCCCCTTCCGCGTCCTGGATGTCGACGAAATAGAACGAGGGCGCGCGGTCGGGCAGCGCCGCGGTGAACTGCCGGCGCAGGTTGCCGTCGATCAAGGTCAGGGTGACGAGCAGCGCGAGGCCGAGCCCCAACGACAGCACCACGGTCGGGGTGAGCGCGCCCGGGCGATGGATGTTGGCGATGACGAGGCGCAGCAGGGTCGAGCGCGGGCGCGGCGCCCGGCGCGCCAAGGTCATCAGCAGGAACGCCACCAGCCGCAGGGTGACGAACACCGCCGCGGCGGCGCCGACGAACAGGGCGGCGATGCGCCGGTCATAGGCGAGTTCGATCGCCAGCGCGGCGAGCGCCGCAGCCGTGACGGCGGCGGCGGCGATGTAGCGCCATCGCGGCCAGCGCGGCACCGGCGCCACCTCGTCGCGGAACAGGGCGGAGACCGGCACGTCGTGCGCGCGCCCGAGCGGCCACAGCGCGAAGGCGGCGGCGGTGGCGAGGCCGTACAGGACGGCAAGCGCCAGTTCGCCCGGATGGATCGCCGGCGCGATCGGGATCGGCAGCACGCTGCCGAAGCTCGCCGCGATCGCGAACGGCAGCGCGGCGCCGGCGACGAGCCCGATCGCGGTGCCGGCGAGCGCCAGCACCAGCACCTGCACGAAATAGATCGAGAAGACGCGCCCGCCGGTCGCGCCGAGCGACTTGAACGTCGCGATCACGTCGCGCTTGCGGTCGAGATAGTGCTTGACCGCGTTGGCGACGCCGACGCCTCCGACCAGCAGCGCGGTGAGGCCGACGAGCGTGAGATATTGGGTGAAGCGCTCGATGTTGCGGCCAAGCTCGGGCGACGCGTTGGTGCGCGTGCGAATCTCCCAGCCGGCGTCGGGCAGCTCGGCGCGTGCCTGCGCGGCCGACAGTCTGACCGCGCGGTCGCTGTCGCCGGGAAGCCGCACGCGATAATGCCAGCGCACCAGGCTGCCGGGCTGGATGAGGCCGGTGGCGCGCAGCGCCGCTTCGCCGATCAGCAGGCGCGGCCCGAAGGAAATGCCGCTGGCGAGCTTGTCGGGCTCGGTCTTGAGCGCGGCGCGGATTTCGATCGATGCCTCGCCCACCTGAATCCGGCTGCCGGGCGCGATCTCGAGGCGGGCGAGCAGGGCCGGATCGGCGGCGGCGCCGAACACGCCGTCGCGGGCGCCGAGCAGCTCGGGCAAGCCGCCGTCGGGATCGAGCGCGACCGCGCCGTGGAGCGGATACGCGGCGTCGACCGCCTTGATCTCGATGAGCGTCGCGCGGCCGTTCTGGGCCCGCGCCATCGCCCGCATGGTGGCGGCGAGCGACACGCGGCCCTGGCGGTCGAGAAAGGCGCGCTCGGCCGCGCTCGCCTCGCGATGGATCAGCGAGAAGGCGAGGTCGCCGCCGAGGATCACCCGGCCCTCGCGGGCAAGCCCGTCGGCGAGGCTCTGCGCGAACGAGCCGACCCCGGCGATCGCCATCACGCCGAGCGCGAGGCAGGCGATGAACACGTGAAAGCCGCGCAGGCCCGAGCGCAGCTCGCGCAGCGCCAGCCGCGCGGTCAGCCCGCCGCGGCGCGCGCCAACCGTGCTGCCGGGCGAC
>DASPZC010000345.1:0-3553 GCA_035636455.1 Xanthobacteraceae bacterium | reverse complement strand
TTCGCCTTCAAGATCGATCCGTGCGTGCTGTGCTCCTACGACGTCGATTGCGAGGACGTGGCGGATCTGCGCACCGATGCCGGCCGCACGGCCCACGCCACCAGTCTTGCCGACCTCTCCTGCGCCTGGTTATCCGACGCGAAGGCGGGCAGAGAGCCTGCCAGCTGGCGGCTCGCCCGCGCGCTCATGTCGCGCGGAATCGCCGGAATCCTCGTCCCAAGCTTCGCGCCCGGCGCCGCGTCGATCGATCAAAGCCTCGTCCTGTGGAGTTGGGGAAGCAGCCCGCCCCACCAGGTGACGGTCTTCGATCCGAGCGGCCGGCTTCCCGGAAATCAGCTTTCCTGGGCGTGACGTTTGTCGGCGATCGATACATGCGCTCCATCGGCGGCTGCTGAAATCCGCCGGCGTCGTCTTCGACTTCGCGTATGCTATGGCGAAATCAACAGCCATCAGGGCAATGGGAGGCCGCAGCCATGGCACGCATCGTCAAGATATATGCCGCCGACGGCGCATTCGCGGACGGCCGGGCGGGGATCAAGGTCATTGAGAACTACCCTGCCTTCACGCTGGCGGAAGTCGACGATGCCGCGCTCGCGGAGATCAAGCGATCCTATCTGGTGGAGGAAATCACCGATCAGTACATGCTGCCCGGCGTCCCCGGCGGCATCGACACGTCGACGCCCAGGATCGACGCCGCGGGTAAAACGCGGTCGCATCCGGCCTACGCATCTGCCGGCCGTCTGAGCAAATCGCCGCATCACTACATCGTTCAGTTCATCGGTCCCATCAAGCAGGAATGGCTGCAAGCCGCGCGAAAATCCGGCGCCGATCTCGTCGATCCGTATGACGGCTTTTCCTGTGTCGCGCGGATGACGCCGGCGGCGGTGAAGGCCGTGGCCAAGCTTGCGTTCGTCAGGTGGATCGGACACCTGCCCTACGAGGCTCGGCTTTCCCACCGCGCCATCGAGGGCGCCGGCCGGCGGGCGGACGAGGGCCACCCCAAGGTGCCGCGCTCGCGCTATCTGCCCGGCGTGTACACGGTGCAGTTCTTTCGTCCCAAGCAGGCGGCGGATGCTGTGAAGGCGGTCCGGCAGCTGGACTTCAAAATCCTCGAAAGTCGTGCCAAGGCGGGCTTTCTGGTGGTGCAGACGCAAGCGGCCTCGCCGACGGCGGTGCGCCGGCAGCTCGAGCGCCTCTCGCGCGTGCACGGGGTGAGCCGAATCTCCGAACGGCCCGTCCGCCGCAAGGCGAACGACCACGCCGCCGCCCTCATGCAGGCCGCGGCGGCATTGGCGATCCCCGGCCTCGGCTTGAGCGGCGCCGGCGAGATCATTGCCGTGTGCGACACCGGGCTCGACACCGGCGACCCCGCCACGATCCATCCGGATTTTGTCGACCGCATCAAAGCCATCAAGAGCTACCCGATCGCGCCGGTGTACGACAATTTGATCACGAACCGTCGCGCGGACGACGGCCCGGCCGATCTCAACAGCGGCCACGGGACGCATACGGCCGGATCGGTGCTGGGAAATGGAACCGGCGCATCGAATCTGCCGGGACTTGCCGGGCCGGTGCGCGGGTTCTCCTACCGGGCCACGCTGGTTTTCCAGGCGATCGAGCAGGAAATGCAATGGAAGACCGCGTTGGACCGCGAGCGGTTCGGCCGGTTCCTTCTCTCCGGCATCCCGACGGATCTGGGCAGTCTGTTTGCGGATGCCCGCGCCGCCGGTGCGCGCATTCATTCGAACTCGTGGGGCGGCGGCAATCCCGCGGAGTACGACGAGCAGTGCAGGCAGCTCGACAACTTCGTCTGGAACAATACGGACTTCTGCATCCTGTTTGCCGCCGGCAACGACGGATCGGATGTCGACGGCGATGGCGTCATCGATTCCGGCAGCGTCACCGCGCCCGGCACCGCCAAGAACTGCATCACGGTCGGGGCAAGCCAGACCAGCCGCCCGCAATTCACCCAGACCTACGGCGACGCCTGGCCGTCGAGCTACACCGCCGATCCGATAAAATCTCAGGTCATCGCCGGCGATGCCGACGATATTGCCGCCTTCAGCAGCAGAGGCCCGACGGCGGACGGCAGAATCAAGCCGGACGTCGTTGCGCCCGGCACCTACATCCTGTCGACAAGGTCGCGGATGATCGCCGAGAACAATTTCGGCTGGGCGCCGTTTACCCAGAGCAAGCTTTACATGTTCGACAGCGGAACCAGCATGGCGACGCCGCTCACGGCGGGCGCCGTCGGCGTGCTGCGGGAATATCTGCGCAAGCAGCGGGGAATTGCCGCGCCGTCGGCCGCCCTGCTGAAGGCGTCGCTGATTGCCGGCGCCGTCTTTCTTCGCGGCGCCGCGTCGCAATTCGACAACAATCAGGGCTTTGGCCGGATCGATCTCGACGCGGTTCTCGCGCCGACGGCGCCGGCGACCGTCAGGTTCATCGACCGGCCGGGCCTGCAGACCGGCGAGCTCGACGAACGCGTCATCCAGGTCGCGTCGAACGGCGCGCCGCTGCGCATCGTCCTGGTCTACTCGGATTTTCCCGGGCACCGGCTGGTCAACAATCTCAACCTGGTGGTGCGGGCGCCGGATGGCGGCGTGTCGCTCGGCAACGGCAAGCAGGCAGGCGCCGATTTCGACGCGGACAATAACGTGGAGCTTGTCCACATCGGCGCGGCGGCCCAGGGGGCCTACCGCGTGCAGGTCATTGCCTCGAACGTCCCGTCCGGGCCGCAGCCGTTCGCCCTGGTCATTTGCGGCGCGGTCGCGCCTGACGCGTGAGCGGGATCGAGCGGGCAGGCCGCGCGGCGATCATGCCGTGGGAGCGAAGAACTCCGCCTCGCCCATGCGCTCGCACACCCATGCGTTCGTTTTCGACAGCTCGTGCTCGCGCCCGCACAACGGACATTGCACACGGCCGCTGAAATCGCCGGCGCGTGCCATGGTGGGCCGGTCGGTCTCGATGCCGGTCGCGATCTCGCGGGCGGTGACGGGACAGATGGTCAGCAGGCTACCCATGATCGGCCTCCACCCCCCTCCGGTCGCCAGTCGAACGCGGCCGGCCGGCGGAGGCAAGGCGCGACCGCGCCGCACATCGTTGCGCCGGCCGCGCGCGGGTCCGGATCGCCCGCCTGCACAAGGACTTGCGCAAATTCATGCACGGCCTTGGCGGGCCGGTGGAAAACGGGGATAACTCACTGCTCGGCGCGGTCGCCGCTGCCGGCGCGCAGCGAACGGCTGATCCGGGTCACGATCGCGTCCCACGCCCGCGTATCGGCCGCCGGATATTCGAGATAGACGCAATGCATCGTGCCGCGCGGCGCGCCGGGGAAATTGCAGCGGCTGTAGAAGGTCCGCGCGTCCCTGATCCCGGAAATAGCGAAGAAGCGGTCGGTCACCAGGCCGTAGTCGAGCTTGCTGCGATCGATCAGCAGATGCCGGTCGAGATAGGATCGCGGCGTGTCGCCGTCGGCGTTGGGCAGCGCGTACACGGTCAGCTGGGCGCGGCCGTCGGCCGTGCGAAAGCGGTCCCCGGCGCCCTTCTCCGG
>DASPZC010000344.1:0-4943 GCA_035636455.1 Xanthobacteraceae bacterium | reverse complement strand
CGCCAGGCGCGGTCCTCGTAGTGCGCCGGGAAAATGTCGACGGTGTCGCCGCGTACCCGGAAGGTGCCGCGGGAAAAATCGCCGGCGGTGCGCCTGTATTGCAGCGCCACCAGGTCGGCGATCAGCCGGCGCTGGTCGATGCGCTCGCCGCGCTTGAGCGTGAACGTCATCGCCGAGTAGGTCTCGACCGAGCCGATACCGTAGATGCACGACACCGAAGCGACGATGATCACGTCGTCGCGCTCCAGCAACGAGCGCGTCGCCGAGTGGCGCATCCGGTCGATCTCCTCGTTGATCGAGCTTTCCTTCTCGATGTAGGTGTCGGTGCGCGGCACGTAGGCCTCGGGCTGGTAGTAGTCGTAATAGGAGACGAAGTACTCGACCGCATTGTCGGGGAAGAAGCTCTTGAACTCGCCGTAGAGCTGGGCGGCGAGCGTCTTGTTGGGCGCGAGGATCAGGGCCGGGCGCTGGGTCGCCTCGATCACCTTGGCCATGGTGAAGGTCTTGCCCGAGCCGGTGACGCCGAGCAGCACCTGATTGCGCTCGTGGCGCCGGACGCCCTCGACCAGCTCGGCGATCGCCTGCGGCTGGTCGCCCTTGGGATCGAAATCGGACTTGATGACGAGTGGGTGTCCGCCTTCGGATTTTTCCGGCCGCGGCGGGCGATGCGGCGTCCACGGCCGCTCGGTGAATTCCGGCCGGCCCTCGCGCAGCAGCCGCTCGAGCGCGCGCAGGGTCGCCGACGCGCCGGTCGTCCCGCCGGCCACTCCCGGGGTCTCGTCGCCCTCGAACCCGAGCGCCTCCGCCAGTTCCTGGCCCAGAGGCGTCTTCGCGACGTAGCCTGACTGCGGCGTCTCGCTGAACCCGCCGGTCGACGCGCGCGCCTTGTGGGCGGCGGCGAAATCGGCGCGACGGTCGCGCGAGTTGTCGGGCGGCGGCTGCAGCCCGGTGCCGGAGCCGAGGCCGGCGGTGCCCTTGCCGATGCCCGGGTTGAGCAGCGCCTCCAGCTCCGGGGCGGTGGGGGTGAAGTCCGGCCGGTTCGCCTTGGCGCGGGTCGGCCGCGCCGGGTCCTTCTTGGACGATTTCGCCCGCCCGCGCTCGGGCTTGCCGGCCGCGTCGGGGGCCTCGGGGCGCTGTTCGGGATGCTCGTCGCGGTCGTCCGCCATCGGCGCAATATGGGCGGAGAGGTTTCGCGAGGGAAGGGCGACGCCGCGCTCCGTTCCACCGCGACGCCGCGGCAAAACCCTCTCAAGGGAAGAGGTTCTACTCCGCCGCCTGCACCTCGGCGGCGTCGATGAAGCCGCCGGACTGGCGCCGCCACAGCGCGGCGTAATGGCCGCCACGGCGCAGCAATTCGCCGTGGCTGCCCTGCTCGACGATGCGGCCGCGCTCGATCACCACCAGGCGATCCATCTGGGCGATGGTCGACAGCCGGTGCGCGATGGCGACGACGGTGCGGCCGGCCATCAGCGTGCCGAGGCTCGTCTGGATCGCCGCCTCGACTTCGCTGTCGAGCGCGGAGGTCGCCTCGTCCAGCACCAGGATCGGCGCGTTCTTCAGGATCACTCGCGCGATGGCGACGCGCTGGCGCTGGCCGCCGGACAGCTTGACGCCGCGCTCGCCCACCTGGGCGTCGTAGCCGCGCCGCCCCTTCCAGTCCTCCAGCTCGAGGATGAACTCGTGGGCGTGGGCGAGCTTCGCCGCGGCGACCACGTCCGCCTCGGTCGCGTCGGGGCGGCCGTAGCGGATGTTGTCGCGGATCGAGCGGTGCAGCAGCGAGGTGTCCTGGGTCACCACGGATATCTGCGCGCGCAAGCTTTCCTGGGTGACCGCCGCGATGTCCTGGCCGTCGATCAGGATGCGGCCGTCCTCGAGGTCGAAGAAGCGCAGCAGCAGGTTGACCAGGGTCGACTTGCCGGCGCCGGAGCGGCCGACCAGCCCGATCTTCTCGCCGGCGCGCACGGTCAGGCTCAGCCCGTCGATCAGGCCGGTCTCGCGGCCGTAGCCGAAGCGCACGTTCGCGAACCGCACCTCGCCGCGCGAGACGGCGAGCGCCTTCGCGTCCGGCCGATCGGCGAGCGCGATCGGCCGCGCGATGGTGCTCATGCCTTCCTGCACCACGCCGATGTTCTCGAAGATCGCCGTCACCTGCCAGGCGACCCAGCCGGCGACGTTGACGATCTGCCAGGCGAGCGGCAGCGCCATCGCAACGGTGCCGACTTCGACCACGCCGCGCGTCCACAGCATGATGGCGATGCCGCCGGTCGAGACGACGAGCAGCGCATTGAGCGTCGACAGGCTCAGCCCGAACAGGGTGTTGAGCCGCAGCGAGGCGTGGAACAGGCCGGTGTGCTCGTCGACGGCGCGGCGCACATAGGCGTCCTCGTCGCGGGCGCGCGCGAACAGCTTGACGGTCAGAGTGTTGGTGTAGGCGTCGACGATGCGGCCGGTGAGCACCGAGCGCGCCTCCGACATGTCGTGCGAGCGCTCGCGCATGCGCGGCACGAACGCGCGCAGCAGAACCACGTAGCCGGCGAACCACAGCAGCACCGGCAGGGCGAGCCATTTGTCGGCGGAGGCGAGCAGCAGCGCGGCGCTGGTGCCGTACACCAGGATGTACCAGACGGCGGTGAGCAGGGCGACCAGGCTCTCGCGCACGGCCGGCCCGGTCTGCATCACCTTGCTGGCGATGCGGCCGGCGAAGTCGTTCTGGAAGAACGCCCACGATTGCCGCACCACGTGCCAGTGGCTCTGCCAGCGGATGAGGTTGCCGACGTTGGCGGCGATCGCCTGGTTGGCGATCAGGTTCTGTGCCGTCAGGGCGAGCGGCCGCGCGACCAGCAGCACCAGCGCCATGCCGGCGAGCAGGTGCCCGAAGTCGGCAAACAGCCGGTCCGGCGGGCTCGCGGTCAACAGCGACACGATGCGCCCGACGAAGACCGGAATCATCGAATCGAGCAGCGCCACCACGAAGCCGGCGACGAACAGCGCCGCCAGCAGGCGTTTGGCCTGGCGGGCGAAATGCCAATAGAACGCCGTCAGCCCGGCCGGGGGCTCGGGCTCGGCAGGCAGGGCCGTGGGCTTGAGCGCCTGCTCCAGACGCGCGAACATCGTCGCTCTCGCAAAAAAGGGACGCGACCGCCCCCGGTGCCTCGCGGCCCCGCGTGCGGTCGTTCCATCACTCTACCGGATGCGGCGGGTCTTAGCCGCCATTCGTGACGAGATCGTGGCGCGGAAGCTCAGGCGGCCTGTTCGGCGCCCCTCAGCTCTTGCCCGCGCATGCGTGTCCGTTCGGCGTGACGCCGGACAGGACCTGATCGACGATCGGCGATTTCTTCAGATCCTGCCGGCGAATATAGCCTTCCACGACAAAGTCACGCACCAGGCTGTCGATCTGCTGGTCGAGCGCCGTGGACCAGGCTCGCTCGATCTGCGCCTGTTCCTCCGGCGTACGAACGCCGGAACCATGCTGCTGCGAAAAGCGCATTGCATAGTATTGGTTGACGCCTGCGACGAAGAGCGTCCGCTGCGGATCGGCGCACAGCTGCGGTCCCGGGCGGCGCAGCGATTCGAGAGTGCGATTGCGATAGTGCTCGCGCGATTGGCGATCGATCTCTCGGCGGTCAGGCGTATTGTCGACATTGCGCGTCGGAGGCGGCGGCGCCGCAACCGGTTGATTGAGCGAGCGGGCAGCCGCGCTCGCCTGCTGACTGGTGCAAGAGAACTCTTCGTCGAACGGGTACCCGGACTCCGCCAAATGCGCGACCACCGGACCGATCTTGTCCGGGTAATCCCTGGCGTTGATTCCCATGTCGTGAACTGTGCGCATCGCTTGCTTCACCCGTCCGTCTGCGGGCGACTTGAACAGCTGCTTGGCCTTTTCCATCAGCGCGTCATCGGGCATGCAGGTCGGGTATTTCGGGCAACCCGCGACCGTGATGAAAGCGCGCGCGTAGGCGGCGGCCGCTTCCACGTATTTTTGTTTGAGCGCGGCATTGCACGGCGAGAGGGTGAATGCGGTCGCCGTCTCGATCACGGCATCGCGCAGCCGGTCACGGTCCGGATCGTGGTCGCTTTGCGCGGTCTTCGCTTCCAGCCACTCCTGGTCGCGCGCCTCGGCAATGTGCTTGCGGCTGCTTTCTACGAACGTGGGAAGCCGCGCATCCGCGGTCAGAGGCGTTCGGTGCAGGAGCGGGATGGGCGCACCATCCATGAGCCATCGCACGCCGAGGAATCCCACGGCAAACAAGGCGACAACCGGGAGGACCGAGCGAAGATAGAACATCGGCAGCATCGAGCGAAGATTGCGCGAAGCCGCACGTTACTACCGCAGTGTTAAGGCCGGTCTAAAGCGCAACGCTAACGAAGGTTGAATCGGTGGCGCGGCTTGTCACTGATCCGCCGGGGCGGTGCGGAATTGGCGGGCAAAGGCGTCGAGGTCGGCGGCGCCGATGTCGGAGACCGCCCAATAGGCGACGCCGTCCTCGGTCCAGCCGATGAGGTTGTAGCCGCCGTTGGCGCGCCGGCCCGGCGCCGCGTTGGCGCGGCCGCGCGCCGGCACCTCGGTGAGGCTGATGAGGTGCTGGCGATGGCGATAGACCAGGGTCGGCACCGGCGTCTGCCCGACCACGTCGAGGCGCCCGCCGACCAGCGGGAAATCGTCCTTGGCGAGATCGATCACGCGCGGCGCTTCGGGAATGCGCCCGTTGAACCACGGCTTCACCGTGTGACGGTCGGAGGAGGCGACATCGATCGGTTGCGGGGCCATGAGCGCGCGGATGTGTCCGGCCAGCACGGCCTCGCTGACCGGCTCGCCGCGGTCGGGCGCGAACGCCAGATAGGTCGAGCCGCTGCCGATGACGGCGGCGAGCGCGACGGACGCGGCCAGCGCAAGCCAGGACGGGCGCGGAGAGGGCCTGCGAATCCCGGCGAGGGTTTCGATG
>DASPZC010000343.1:0-2604 GCA_035636455.1 Xanthobacteraceae bacterium | reverse complement strand
CTCGAGCGGGCGCCCGTCGACCTCGAGCCGGACGGTCTGCAGCAGGTCGCCCTGCGCGACCGCCGCGATGGCGCGGGTCACTTCCGTGGTCGGCCACAGCAGGTCGTCGATCAGGGTGTTGATGGAGCTTTCCATCTCGCTCCAGGCGCCGGTCGACATGCTCAACTTGACCCGCTGGCGGGTCTTGCCTTCGCGGCCCACCACCTGGCCGACGCGGTCGAGCTGCTTGGCCATGCGCTCGTTGGCGGCGACGATCTCGTTGAAGGTGTCGGCGATCTTGCCCATGAGGCCGACCTGATCGCCCGGCATGCGCACCGAGAAGTCGCCGACCCGCATCGCCTGCAAGGCATTGAGCAATTCGTGCAGCTCGGCGGACGGGCCGTTCACGTCCTTGTCCAGGACGGTGACCGGCGGGGGCGAACCGGGGACGCCGTTCTTCTTTGCGCCTCGGGAGGTTTGACGGCTCGGCTGCATGGTCGAATGCTCCGGAAGTTTGCTGGGGCCCGTTAGGCCGGCATTGCCGCGAAAATCTGTTGGCGGCGCGCCGGAAAAGCGGCGCGTCGACGGGTCGGTCCTTGCTGTGGCGGGAGGTATCTACCGGCCGGACAGCGGCCGGCTGATGGGCTTATCGCAATGCACAATGGTATGGCGGTCGGCTGTGCCGCTCCCATCTCCCGCTTCCCCCTTGAGCCTTCGTGCATCGCCAGACGGGATGGCAGACCTCTGCCAGGAGCGCAGACTTCTGCTGGAGCGGCAAACGCCTCAATCTACCGGCGGTTCCATCCGCGACAAAAAATTTTTGCGGGCGCACGGTCTTACGGTCATTTGTTACCGTCGAACGCGGCACGTTTTCCGCTGCCACGATATGGTCGGCAGCCCAAGCCATTGATAAGGTTTGGTAATCTGTCCAGGACTTGAAGCGGCCGCGCGGCCGAAGACTTTTTGGCAATGGCGGGCTTGCCCCGGTGACCCTGGCCGGGCTTAGACTGCCGGGGCAAGGTCGGCCGGACCAACCTCTCCAACCGGGTGCCCGCGAATGGCCGCGAAAATTCTCAAGGTGCGGATCGACCGCGAGCGCTGCCAGGGCCATGCCCGCTGCCACGCGCTCGCGCCCGAGCTGTTCGAGCTCGATGCCTACGGCAACGGGCGCGAGGCCGGGGACGGAACCGTTCCGCCCGCCCTCGAGCAAAAGGCGTGGCTCGCCAAGGCCAACTGCCCCGAGCTTGCCGTCGAAGTGATCGAGGAGTGACGGGGCGAACATGAGCAAACGGCCGCCGGCGACCGACTGGTCGACCGATTTCGACCACCTCGATCCGCGCTGGATCGAAAACCCCTACCCGATCTGGGACGAGATGCGCCGGACCTGCCCGGTCGCGCACACCGAGCGGTTCATGGGCGCGTATTTTCCCAGCCGCTACGCGGACGTGCGCGCCATCGCCTATGACACCGAGCATTTCTCCTCGCGCCGCATCATCGTGCGCGAGGCGCGGCCGCCGCTGATTCCCGCGCCGCCCATCACCTCGGATCCGCCCGAGCACCGCGGCGCCAAGCAGGTGCTGCTGCCGGCCTTCACGCCCGAGGCTATTACTGGACATGAGCCGCGCACGCGCGAGATCTGCCGCGAGCTGATCGCGCGGTTTGCCGGCAAGCGCAGCTGCGACGCCGCGGTCGACTACGCGCAGGAAATTCCGGTGCGGGTGATCGCCCACATGCTCGGGGTCCCCGAACACGACGGCGACCGGTACCGCAAGTGGATTCACGAAATCCTCGAGCTCGGGATCACCGATGTCGAGATCATGTTGCGAGCCAGCAACGAAATGAATGACTATTTTGCGCAGGAGATCGCCAAGCGCCGCGCCCGCCCCGGCAACGACCTCATCGACTATCTCATCAATGTCCGCATCGAGGGCCGCCCGCTCGCCGACGACCACATCAACGGCACCCTGCGCCTCCTGCTGATCGCCGGCATCGACACCACCTGGAGCGCGATCGGCTCCTGCCTGTGGCACCTCGCCGGACATGCGCAGGACCGGCGGCGCCTGGCGGCGGAGCCCGAGCTGATGTCCTCGGCGGTCGAGGAATTCTTGCGCGCCTATTCGCCCGTCACCATGGCGCGCGAAGTGGTCAAGCAGACGCAGGTCGGCGGGTGCACGTTCGTCCCCGGCCACATGGTCCTGCTGTCGTTCCCGGCGGCCAATCGCGACCCCGCCGTGTTTGCCGACGCGCACCGCGTGGTGCTCGACCGCACCGAGAACCGCCACGCCGCCTTCGGCCTCGGCATCCACCGCTGCGTCGGCTCGAACCTGGCGCGCATGGAGATCCGGGTCGCGCTCGAGGAATGGCTCGCGCGCATCCCCGATTTCCGCCTCGACCCCGATGCGCCGGTGACCTGGTCGGAAGGCACCGTGCGCGGCCCGCGCCGGCTGCCCATTCTGTTTGGGACGTGATTGCGCAGCGACCGTTGTTCTCGATCTCAAGCTGACGGCCCGGCAAAGCTGGCGACCCCGGGAGGACTCGAACCTCCGACCAACAGCTTAGAAGGCTGCTGCTCTATCCACCTGAGCTACGGGGCCGTTCACCCGATTCTTTAGTGGTCGCATTTTC
>DASPZC010000342.1:0-10659 GCA_035636455.1 Xanthobacteraceae bacterium | reverse complement strand
CGTGCGTGCCGCTTCTCCCGATTGCACCATCGTCGCCTTCATCGACGGCGACGGCAGCGACGATCCAGCCGACCTCAAGCGCCTCGTGGCGCCGATCCTCGCCGGCGAGCAGGATTTCGTCATCGGCTCGCGCGCCCGCGGCGCGCGCGAGCAGGGCAGCATGGGCGCGCATCAGCTCATCGCCGGCGAGCTGGCCGGGCTCGCCATGCGCGCGCTCTACGGCGTGCGCTACACCGACATGGGTCCGCTGCGCGCGATCAGGCGCGACGCGCTCGAGCGCCTCGCCATGCGCGAGACCAGCTACGGCTGGAACCTCGAAATGCAGATGCGCGCCGCCCGCGCCAACTTGCGCATCCTCGAGCTGCCGGTCGCCCACCGCCGCCGCGCCGGCGGCGCCTCCAAGGTCGCAGGGAGCCTGCGCGGGAGCGTGCGCGCGACGTGGAATATCGCGACGACCTTCGTGCGGGTGGCGCGGGCGCGGTGAGCGCTTCACCTCCCCCTGCAGGGGGGAGGTCGGCCGCGAAGCGGCCGGGTGGGGGTGACCCGCGCTAGCATTCGACTGTTGGGCGCCGACCCCGCCCCACCCCGGCGCCGCGCCAGACGCGGCGCCGGCCCTCCCCCTGCAGGGGAGGGTAAGCTGTCCCCGATGGAGTGCCCTATGTCCCAGCACAGCACCGACCGAATCCTCACCACCCACGTGGGCAGCCTGCCGCGGCCGAAGGATGTGCTCGACCTGATGAAGGCCAAGGTCGGCGGGCTGCCGTACGACAAGGACGCCTACGAGACGCGCGTGCGCGCGGCGGTGGCCGAGTGCGTGCGCAAGCAGGCGGACAGCGGCATCGACATTTTGACCGACGGCGAGCAGTCGAAGCCCGGCTTCTTCACCTATGTGCGCGAGCGCCTCGACGGCTTCGAGCCGCGCCCCGACAAGCGCATGAACCTCTTTCCGGCGGAGGTCGCGGCATTCCCCGAATACTACGAGCAGTATTTCAAAGAAGCGATGATGGGCGGCTCGATCGCCCGGGCGGTGCCGCTGGTGTGCGTCGGCCCGGTGACATACCGCGGCGAGGCGGCGCTGCGGCGCGACATCGACAATCTCAAAGCGGCTGTGGCGGGCGTGAAGCATCACGCCGTGTTCATGCCGGCGGTGGCGCCGAGCGGGGTCGGCATGAACGAGCACTATCGCAGCGAGGAGGCGTTCTTCCACGCGGTCGGCGCGGCGCTGCGCACCGAATACCGCGCCATCGTCGACGCCGGCTTTCTGCTGCAGGTCGACGATCCGTTCCTCACCGACATTTTTGCCGATCCGGCGCTCGACGCCGCCCAGCGCCGCGCGCGCGCCGGCCTCTACGTCGACGCCATCAACGAAAGCCTGCGCGGCATCGCGCCCGAGAAGGTGCGCTTCCACACGTGTTACGGCATCAACGAAGGACCGCGCATCCACGAGGCGGCGCTCACGGACGTGGTCGAGCACATGCTGCGCGTGAACGCCGGCGCCTACAGTTTTGAAGCCGCGAACCCCCGGCATGAGCACGAGTATCACCTGTGGGAAACGGTGAAGCTGCCCGCCGGCAAGGTGCTGATCCCCGGCGTCATCACCCACGCCAGCAACATCGTCGAGCACCCCGAGCTGATCGCCGAGCGCCTGGTGCGCTTCGCCGCGCTGGTCGGGCGCGAGAACGTCGTCGCCGGGGCCGATTGCGGCTTCTCCTCGCAGGCGACCTACCGCACCGAAGTGCACCCGAGCGTCATCTGGGCGAAATTCGCGGCGATGAGGGACGGCGCGCGGCTGGCGACGCAGCGGCTGTGGTCGTGAACTCCAACCCTCATGGTGAGGAGGCCGCGAAGCGGCCGTCTCGAACCATGGCAGCAGACTCGCCTGTTGCCATCCTTCGAGACGCGCCCTTCGGGCGCTCCTCAGGATGAGGTTCGAGTTAATAGTTCAAAACGTCCCCAGTCCCAAAAACCCGTCGCCCGCCGGAAAATCGTTCATCAGCTTCTTGCCCAGCAGGTCCTTCAACGTCTCGGTCGTGCCGCCGCCCAGCGTGCCGTAGCGGGCGCCGCGGTAGAAGCGCGAGACCGGATACTCGTCGGTGAAGCCGTAGCCGCCGTGCACCTGGATCGCCTCGCTGGTGACGCGCAGCGCCATCTCGTTGCAGTACATTTTGGCGAGCGCCGCCTCGTGCGGATCGGGAAACGGATCGGCGGTCAGGCAGGCGCGGTAGAGCAGGCTGCGGCCCGCCTCGATGTCGCGGTACATGTCGACGAGCTTCCAGCGCAGCCCCTGGAAATCGCCGATGCGCCGGCCGAACGCCTCGCGCTCGCGCATGTATTTGATCGCCTCCTCGAACGCGCCTTCGGCAAGGCCGAGCGAGATGCTCGGATTGAGGCAGCGCTGGGTGTTGAAGGCGTTGAGCAATAGGCGAAAGCCGTCCTCGCGCACGATCAGGTTCTCGCGCGGCAGCTCGCAGTCCTCGAAGCGGATCTCGGCCAGATTCTCGCCGCCCATGGTGTGATAGCGGCCGGTGACCGCGAAGCCGGGCGCGCCCTTCTCCACCAGCACGCAGCCGATCCCTTCGCGGCCGGGCCGGCCGTCGACCCGGCTGAACACCACGAAGGCCTGCGCCTCGTCGACCCGGCTGATCAGCGTCTTGACGCCGTTGAGGCGGATCGTGTCGCCGGCGACGACCGCGTTGGTCCGATAATTGGCCACGTCGGTGCCGGCGTGCGGCTCGGTCATGCAGATGGCGAGGATGCACTCGCCGGTGCACACGCCGGGCAGCAGGCGCCGCTTGATGCTGTCCGGTGCGAAGGCCGAGATAATGCGGGTCTGCGCGCCGACCTCGCCGAGCACCGCCATGGCGGTCACGTAGCAGACCTTGGCGATCTCCTCGAGCACCAGCGCGGTGTCGAGCACGCCCATGCCCGAGCCGCCGTACTCGGGCGGCACCGCCATTCCCAGAATGCCGAGCTCGGCGAGCTTCTTGACGTTCTCCCACGGGAAGCTGCCGTCCATGTGCGCGAGCGCGCGGGCGCGGAATTCGCTCTGCGCAAGCTCGCGCACGGTGCCGACGAAGGCCCGCTGCTCTTCCGACAGCCGGAATATCATGGAAGGGAGATCAGTCTTTCGACGGAACGAACATGTAGCCGATGCCGCGCACGGTGCGGATGGCGCTGGGATGCGCCGGGTCGACCTCGATCTTGCGGCGCAGGCGGGTGATGCGCAGGTCGATCGCCCGGTCGAACGCCTCCATCTCGCGGTGGGCGGTGGTCTCCAGCAGCCAGTCGCGCTGCAGCGGCCGGTTGGGGTTCTCGGCGAACAGCTTGAGCATGTCGAACTCGCTCGCCGCCAGCATCTCCTCGGTCCCGTCGGGATCGACCAGCACGCGCTTTTGCAGGTCGAGCACGCGCCGCCCCATGCGCACGCGGGCGCCCGTGGTGATGGGGGGCGCGCCGTTCGTGCGCCGCAGGAGGCTCTTGATGCGCGCCAAGAGCTCGCGCGGCTCGTAGGGCTTGGGGATGTAATCGTCGGCGCCGGTCTCGAGCCCGACCACCCGGTCGACCGTGTCGGTGGCGGCCGTCACCATGATGATGCCGATGCGCCCGCTGCGCTCGCGCAGCCAGCGCGCCAGGGCGAAGCCGTCCTCGCCGGGCAAGCCGACGTCGAGCAGCACCAAAGCCGGCATGTCGCGCTCGACCGCCTTGCGCAGCGAGACGCCGCCGTCGACGCCGCTGACGCGGAAATTCTGCCGGGTGAGATAGTCGACCAGCAGCTGACGCTGCGTGGTCTCGTCCTCGACCACCAGGATATGTGGCCGGTCATCCATCCCGCATGCCCCGTCCAACCGCATGCGCACGCCGGGCGTTGGCCGGCGGACGTCGCCCGGTTCCATGCATGCGGAGGCCAAGCTTGGGGCATGAACGTGGCGATTTCAAGCTTTGTGCCTGCGAATCCGGGAGAAATCGGCCTCGCCGGCCCCCACGGTGGCCGATTCCCGGGCGAAATCGGCCGCCGGGAGGCCGCGGGCTGCCGCAAAATTAGGCTGGGCCGGTCGCGCGGGGCGGCGCGACCGGCCGGGGTACCGGCGTGGGCTGGAAGTGCAGCCAGCGCCTGCTCAGGGGACGCCTCAGACCTCGACGCCCTCGAGCATCTTGGCGAGGTGCTTGCGCGCGTAGAACATGCGGGTCTTCACCGTGGCCTCGGGGATGCCGACGATGGTCGCGACTTCCTTGATCGACTTCTCGTGATAGTACACGAGGTCCACGATCTCGCGGTGGTCGGCCGACAGCTGCGCCAGGCACCGGCGCAGGACCTCGCTGCGCTGCGCGTTCTGGATCGAGGCCTCCGGGTTGTCGCTCGGATCCTCGACCGTCGCCGCCAGGCGGTCGTCCCATTCCTGCTCGCGGGTGCGGCGCAGCGTCGACACCGCCTTGTTGCGGGCGATGGTCAGCAGCCAGGTCGACACCGCGCAACGGCCCTGGAACTTGTCGGCGTGCCGCCACACGTCGAGGAAAACCTCGCTCAGCATGTCCTCGGCGAGCGTCGCGTTCCCGGACAGGCGCAGCACGAACCGGTAGATGCGCACGTGGTGGCGCGCATAGAGAAGCTGGATGGCCAGGCGGTCGGCGGCCGCGATGCGGGCGATCAGCGCCTCGTCGGACAGTGGCTGCTCGGCCCGCGCCTTCGCATGCGGGAAATCCGCGCCGTCCTGTTCCAAAACCACTTGGAGCTTACTCATGAAACGTCTCCCGTCAGCGATTTTGTCGTTCCCACCCGGCAGCCTGGACTCGCACGCGAGGCTGATTGAAGCCTGTGTAGACCCGGGGGGTTTCGTCGACATGTCGCGCCGCGCCGATTTGGTATCGTTGGTATCGGCGCACGGGCGGCCCAAGGGGCGGGGAGCGGCGACCGGATTCGGCAATTTTCGGGGCAAAACGGCGCCGGATTGGGCGCCCGCGATACAGACGATACAGTCGCGACACGCGGACAATACAAACGATCGCGAGTATCCCGCTTGGAGGTCCTGTATGTCGACTGCGAGTATGTCCCCTCCCCGCCGGGCCCAGCAGATATCTCCGATGGTGCCCGGCCCCGGGATGGAAGAGCGCTATGAGCTTGCGCTCGAGTCGATCAACGAGGGCGTCTACGACTGGAACATCGAAACCGGCGACATCTACTACTCGCCGTTGCTCCAGGGGATGATGGGCCTGTCGGCCGACTCCCTGGCGACGACGCAGGACTGGCTCGAGCGCATTCATCCCGAGGACCGGCCCGGCTACCGGCGGGCGCTGCTGACTCACCTCAAGGGCGATACGCCGCGCTTCGAGTGCGAGTACCGCTATCGCAACGGCGACGGCGACTGGTGCTGGGCGCGCCATCATGGGATCGCGCTGCGCCGGCCCGGCGGCCGCGCCTACCGGATGGTCGGCGCGACCGGCGACATCACCCACATCAAGCAGCGCGAGCGCGAGCTGCGCAGCGCCCGGGCGGAGGTGGCGGCGGCGCGCGCGGACGTGCAGCAGACCCGCGAGGCGATGCAGACGGTGCTCAACAACATGATCGACGGCGTCATGCTGTTCGACCGCGACTTCCGCCTGCAATTCGTCAACCAGCAGCTGGTCGATTATCAGAATTATCCGCCCGACATCGTTCAGCCCGGCACGTCCGGCCGCGACATCCTGCGCTGGCAGATTGCGCGGGGAGATTTCGGCCACGTCGAGGACGTCGAAGGGAAAATCGAGGAACGCACCGCCTTCATCCGGGCGCCGGACGGGAACCGCTTTCTGCGGCTCACCGACAGCGGCCGTTACATCGAGTTCAATTTCCGGCCGCTCGCCGACGGCGCGCTGCTCGCGGTGTGCCGCGACGTGACCGCGCTGGTGAGCCGCGAGGAGGCGCTGGCCGCGGCCAAGGAGGCGGCCGAGGCGGCGCGCGACGCCGCCGAGCGCGAGCGGGCCGAGGCGCAGGCCGCCAACAACTCCAAGTCGACGTTCCTGGCGACCATGAGCCACGAAATCCGCACGCCGATGAACGGCGTGCTCGGCATGATCGAGGTGCTGGAGCACGAGGACCTGAACGCGTCCCAGCGCCGCGCCATCACCACCATGCGCGACTCGGCGCTGTCGCTCCTGCGCATCATCGACGACGTGCTCGACTTCTCCAAGATCGAGGCCGGGCGCCTCGAGCTCGAGGAAACCGCGTTCTCCCTGTCCGAGCTGATCGAAAGCATCGCCGGCACGTTCCGCCAGGACGTATTGAGCAAAGGCGTCGATTTCGACGTCGACATCGACGCCGGTTCCGCCGATGCGCTGGTCGGCGATCCCACCCGCGTGCGCCAGATCCTGCTCAATCTCGTCGGCAACGCGGTCAAGTTCACCAAGCGCGGGCACGTGCGCGTGCGCGCCGGCACCGTGCCGCTCGGCGACGGGCTCACGCGCGTCACCCTCGTGGTCTCCGATACCGGCATCGGCCTCGACGCCGAGCAGAGCACGCGGCTGTTTCAGCCGTTTGCCCAGGCCGACAGCTCGACCACGCGGCGCTTCGGCGGCACCGGGCTGGGGCTGTCGATCGTGCGCCGGCTGGCGCTCATGATGCACGGCGACGTCACCGTCGAGAGCACGCCGGGCGCGGGTTCGACCTTCACGGTGACCTTGACGCTGCAGGCGGCGCCGCTCGATTCGCCGCTCAACACGACCCTGCGCGCGCCATCGGCGGGTTCGGCGCCGGCCGAGCGGTCGCGGCGCAAGGCCCGGCCGCGGGTGCTGGTGGTCGACGACCACCCGGTCAACCGCGACGTGCTGATGCGCCAGCTCGACCTGTTGGGCGTCGCGGCCGATACGGTGAACGACGGCGTCGATGGCTTGTCGGCCTGGGACGGGGGCCATTACGCCGCCGTGCTGGTGGACATCCACATGCCGCGCATGGACGGCCACGAGTTCACGCAGCGCCTGCGGGCGGCCGAGGCCGAGCGCGGCACGACGGCGCGCGTCCCGGTGATCGCGGTCACCGCCAATGCCATGAAGGGTGAGGAGGAGCGCTGCCTCGCCACCGGGATGGATGCCTACCTCGCCAAGCCGCTGCGGATCGGGCAGCTGCGCGCGGTGCTCGAACGCTGGCTGCCGATCGAGGCGCGCACCGGCGGCTCGCGCGAGCGGGCGCGGCGGCCGCCGGCGGAGAGCGCGATCGATCGCGGCGTTCTCGCCGCCTGGCTGGGCGACGACCGCGCGGCGATCACGGCGCTGCTGGCGAAATTCCGCTCGGCGGCGACCGAGGCGGAGCGGCAGATTTCCGATGCCTCGCGGGCGGGCGATCTCGCCGCCCTGGCGGCGGCGGCGCACAAGCTCAAGGGCGCGGCGCTGGCGGTCGGCGCCGCCCAGGTCGCCTCGGCCGCCGCCGCGCTCGAGCAGGCCGGCAAGGCCGGCGACCGCGCGCGCTGCCGCGAAGGACTAGGCCCGCTCGCCGCCGCGCTGCGCCAGACGCTGACGGAGATTCCGGCGAGCAGCGAATAAGAATAGCGAATAGCGAATTGCGAATAGAGAAAAACTATTCGCTACTCACTATTCGCTATTCGCCAGTTGTGCTTGGTGACGCCATGCAAGGGCATCTCTCCGAACTCTTTCACGACTGGCACGACTTCTATCTCCTGGTCGGCACTGCCTCGGCGACCCTCGTCGGCCTCATGTTCGTCGCCGCCTCGATCGGGGCAAGCGTCTTCAGCGAGGCGCACCGCAAGGGAATGCGGGCCTTCATCAGCCCGACCGTGGTCCATTTCGCGTCGGCGCTGTTCATCTGCATTGGCGTAATCATTCCGTCGCAGACGTGGCTCACCCTCGGCCTGCTGCTCAGTGCCGGCGGCATCGCCGGCCTCATCTATGCGACTCCGGTATGGGTGCAGGTGTTCGTCCGGCGCAGCTTCACGGTGGACCTCGTCGATCGCATGTTCTACGCGATGATTCCGGTCGCCGGATATCTGCTGGTCCTTGCCTCGGGACTATTGCTGCTGCTGCGAATAGCGTGGAGTACGGAGGTCACCGCGGCCGCGCTGGTCGTCCTGCTGTTCGCCGGCATTCGCAACGCCTGGGACATGACGACCTGGATCATGATCCAGACGCCGGGAAGCGTGCCCCCGCCCTCCCGGCAATCGCCACCTTGAGCATGGCAGCGCCCACTTCCGGCGCCTCCATGTTGACGATCACGTGGTCGGCGCGAGATCCTTCGAACGCCGCGGCACGCGTCAGCCGCCCCGCGACTTCGTCAGCGCGGGTGCGCGCGGCGAGCCGCCGCGCGAGCACGTCGGGCGGCGCGGTGACGAGCGCCACGAGCACCTCGGCGTAAAGCCGCCGCGCCTGATCGACGATCGCGCGCGAGGCGTTGCACACGACGGTGCGGCCGGCGCGGATGTCGGCGTTCACGCTCGCCGGCACGCCGTAGCGCAGCCCGTGCGCCTCCCAGGCGAGCGCGAAGGCGCCGTTGCGCGCCGCCGCATCGAACGCGTCGGCGCTGAGCGTATCGTGGTCTTCGTCGGCGGACGGCTTCCGCGTCACCACCCGGCGCGCAAACACCACCGAGCGGTCGTCCTGCAAGGCCCGGCGCGCGAGGCCGATCAGCGTGTCCTTGCCGGCCCCGCTCGGGCCGACCACGAGGACGAGCCGTCCGGGCCCGATCGCCGTCATGCCAGCCTCGTGTCCCGGATGCGGCGCAGCGCGCAGGCTTCCCATCGCGCATTGCGCGACGGGAACGCCGGAGCGGTGCGCTGCTGATCCGGGACCCAGTGTCGACCCCGGGTCTGCACCGCAGCACTGCGTGCCGCGGTGCGCCCGGGGAACGACGTGGCGCTGCGCGTCATGCGACGCGGCGGCCGGCGCGCCACACCGCCCGCGCGGTCGAGGCGCCGGCACGGGTATAGACGCGCACCAGATCGGCGCGCTTGCCGACCGCGATCTCCCCGCGGTCGTCGAGCCCGACCGCGTGGGCGGGCGTGCGCGAGACCGTGCGGATGGCGGCCGGAAGGTCGAACTGCGGCACCGCCGCGGGCAGGCACAGCGCCCCGAGCAGCAGCGCGGACGGGACGTAGTCGGACGAGAGGATGTCGAGCACGCCGGCGGCGGCGAGGTCGGCGGTGGCCACGTTGCCGGAGTGGGAGCCGCCGCGCACCAGGTTCGGCGCGCCCATCAGCACCTTGATGCCGGCCTGGTGCAGCGCGGCCGCCGCCTCGGTGGTGGTCGGGAACTCGGCGATCGCCACCGCGTCGGCGACCGCCTCGGCGACGTGCTCGGCGATCGTGTCGTCGTGGCTGGCGAGCGGAATGCCCTGGCGCCGCGCCAGCTCGACGAGGCTGCGCCGGTTCGCCGCGGCGTGCTGCGCCTGATAGCGGCGGCGGATATCGAACAGCTCGTCGAGCTCCGGGTCGCTCAGCCCCCCCTTCTTGCCGCGGTAATAGGTGCGCAGCTTCGCCTCGTCGCGGAACTGGCGCTGGCCGGGCGTGTGATCCATCAGCGAGATCAGGCGCACGTCGCGTCCGCCGGTCATTCTCTCGGTGTCGGCGATCACGTCGGGCATCGGCACTTCGCAGCGCAGGTGCAGGAAATGATCGGCGCGCAGCAGGCCGGCGTCGCGCGCCGTCGCGATCGCGTTGGACAGGACGTCGTGCTGCCCGTCGACCTCCTGTATGCCGGCTTCGCGCCAGATGCGCACCGAATCGAGCACCGTGGTGATGCCGCTGGTCGCGAGCTGCGCGTCATAGGACACGACCGCGGCGATCGGGTCCCAATACACCTTCGGGCGCGGGACGTAGTGCACCTCGAGATGGTCGGTGTGCAGCTCGACCAGGCCGGGGATCAGCAGGTCGCCGGCCAAATCCTCCCCGCGCTCGGGCGGCCGGCCTTCGCCGATCTCGGCGATGCGCCCGTCGCCGACCGCCACCCAGCCGCGCTCGATCACCGCGTCGGCGAGCACGATGCGGGCGTTGGCGAGAACGAACGGATCGGCAGCGTTGCTCATCGCTCACCCGGGGGCGCCGCAAACCGCGTGATGTCGATGACGGCGTCGGCCGTGCGCGTGCGCACGTCGTCGTCATGGACGATACTCGCGATCGCCGTGCCGCGCTCTTTCTTTTCGCTGATGAGATCGATCACGACCGCACGGTTTTGCGCGTCGAGCGAGGCGGTCGGCTCGTCGAGCAGCAGGATCGGCAGGTCGGGCAGGAAACCGCGCGCGATGTTGACGCGCTGCTGCTCGCCGCCCGAGAAGGTCGCCGGCGGCAGCCCCCACAGGCGTTCCGGCACGTTGAGGCGCGCGAGCAGCGCGCCGGCGCGCGTGCGCGCGTCCTCGCGCGGGGTGCCGGCGGCGATCAGCGGCTCGGCCACCACGTCGACCGCCGGAACGCGCGGCACCGCGCGCAGGAACTGGCTGACATAGCCGAGGGTCGTGCGCCGCAACGCGAGGATCCGGCGCGGATCGGCGCGCGCCACGTCGATGCGCTCGCCGTCGTGGCGGACCAGGATCTCGCCGGCGTCGCAGCGGTAGTTGCCGAAGATCATCTTGAGCACCGACGACTTCCCGACGCCCGACGGGCCGGCGAGCGCCACGCATGCGCCGCGTCCTGGCGCACGTAGCCCCAGTCGGTGCGGAAGAGGAAGCGCCGCTCCGCCTCGCCGAGC
>DASPZC010000341.1:0-5964 GCA_035636455.1 Xanthobacteraceae bacterium | reverse complement strand
CGCTACTTCATTGCCTCGAGGATGGCGATTTCCTTCTTAAGCAGGTCATTGGCAAGATCGGAGAGTGGCACGCCCTTCTTCGAAGCGATCGCGCCTAGATAGGCCTGTACGTCAGCGTCAAGATACACCGGCAGATTGAGCTTCGCGTCCGGCCGATAAAACTTGCCGCGGACTCCGCCGGCAAAGTTGATCTCGGCGGGCATGTCGTCGTCATTCCCGGGCGGTGTGGCAGCTGCATTCATGGTTTCACCTGATGCGGTTCATCCTCATAGCACCGTCGCTCGCGTTTGGTCGCTGGGCGCGCGGAGATAATGCGCACCCGAACGCTGGCGGGGCTCAGCATGTGATATGTGTGTGACACTGCCAAGAGCTTGCCGCCCGTATCGAGCCCGAGAGTGAACCAGCGCTCTTCGTTCTGGCTACTGGACTCGTCGTAAACCGTCAACGCCAGCGGTTCTAGAAATATCGTAGCTGCTTGATCGAACGTGACGGCGTGCTTGCGCACATTGGACAGCGCCTTGGCGGCGTCCCACTCGAAATCGTAGCTGATCTCCCGGCTCATCCCGCGATCTGCCTATGGCCTATTAGGTTTTGGCTTCTCTTGCGGGTATATTCGTCATCGCCTCCGCCGCCTTCTGCCACAATCCTCGGCAGTCTACCAGTTACAGCGTAGCCGGGGCGAAGCGGCAGCTAACTAAATCCAACTACAGACCAAACCGATGGTATAACATCGGCCTCGGATCGTCTCGCGACCGGCTACAGCGAGGAAACGACATGGACGGGTTGTTGGCAAATCGCGTGGCGCTGATCACCGGCGCCGGTTCCGGAATCGGCGAAGGCATCGCTTTTGCCATGGCCAAGGCGGGCGCCCGCGTGATCGCGGTCGATATCGACGCCGCGGCGGCCGCGCGCACCGCGCAGACGATCGGCGGCAGCGCCGCGCACTACAAGTGCGACGTGACCGACCGCGCCGGCTGCGATGCGCTCGCGGCAGCGGTCGAGCGCGAGGTCTCTCCCATCTCGGTGCTGGTCAACAACGCCGGCATCATCCGTCGCGGCAAGGTCGACGACCCGAACACGCGGGCCGATTGGGACGCGACGCTTTCGGTCAACCTCGACGGTCCCTACAACGTGACCACGGCCTTTCTCGCCCAGCTGCGCGCGACGCGGGGCGCCGTGATCAACATCGCCTCGATCCAGTCGTTCGTGGCGCTGCCCAACTCGGCCGCCTACACGACGTCGAAAGGCGGCGTGCGCGCGCTCACCAAGGCGCTCGCCATCGAGCTGTCGCCGCTCGGCGTGCGCGTCAACGCGATCGGCCCGGGCCTGATCGCAACCCCGCTCAACGCCAAGGCGCGGGAGAATCCGGACTACATGAAGAATTTCGAGGGCCGCATCCCGATGGGACGCATCGGCACCCCGGAGGACATCGCCGGCCCGGCGGTTTTTCTCGCCTCCGACCTGGCGCGCTACGTGACCGGCGTGACCCTGCCGGTCGACGGCGGTTATCTGTCGCGGTGAAGGAGGATGACGTGAACGCTGCGGCGGACGCTCGTTTCGCTCACGGCCGAGGAGGGCGCCGATCAGACCATGCCGTACGGACGTAGTCCGATCGGTTCGCTGATGCTCGGCGCCAACAACCGCTTCATGATCATCGTGCTGCGCTCCGACCTGCCGATATTCGCCTCCAACAACCGCATGACCGGCACGCCGGACGAGAACAAGGCGGTCATGCAAGGCATGATCGCCAATTTCGGCAGCTGCGCGATCGACGAGGCGACCGCCGTGCTGACGGTCAAGATCGAGGGCTGCTCGTTTCCTAATTTTTCCGGCGGCACCCAGACGCGGATTCTCTCGTTTGCCGGCGACGACATGATGTACGTCAATCCCACGCCGTCGAACGGCGGTGGCGCCGCCAAGGTGAGCTGGAAGCGCGTGAAATAAACGAACCCACCGGCCTCATCCTGAGGAGGCCCGCGTAGCGGGCCGTCTCGAAGGATGGAAACGAGCTCCCCCTTGTCCATCCTTCGAGACGCGTCGCTTCGCGACGCTCCTCAGGATGAGGGGGAGGTTGATCTACTGGTGAAGGAACTGCACGAGCAACTCGCTCACCTGCTCCGGTTGCTCCTGCTGCACCCAGTGCCCGGCGCCCTCGACCAGATGGCGGCCAAGCATGCGCGTGCAGGCGCTCTCCCGCATGCGCTCGACATTGCCGGGAACCTGGTAGGTGCCCCAGTCGCTCTTGCCCGCGATGAACATCGATGGCACGTCGATGGTGCGGCCGGCGAATACTTCGAGCTCGGAATTGAAAACGCCTTGCGTGCGGCAGCGATACCACTGCAGCCCGCCCTGAAAGCCCGTGCGAGCGAACTCGCCGCTGTAGACCGCGAGCTCGTTGTCGGGCAGCCATTGGCACGCCGCGATGTGTGCCGCCGACGGCATCTCCGGCGCCACGGTCGCGGCCATGTCCTTGTGCAGGTCCATGATGTAGTAGGTCGGCATCTTGGCCAGTTCGCCGGCGCTCCAGGATTTGAGCCGGAACGGCTTGTTCCCGCTCCAGTCGGCGCTCTTGTGATGGAAATAGGCGCGCAGGAACGCGTAGACGCCCTGCGGGCAGTCGCGCATGTCGGCGTTCGCCGGCCGCGTCGAGTAGTACCGTTGATAATGCTTGCGCGGCGGGTCGAGCTTGGCCAGCGCATCGTGGATATTTTCGCCTGTCGCCGGGGCGGCTCGAAGCGGCGGCGGGCCGGCGAACGGCGCGCTCATCAGCGCCACGGCACGAAACACATCGGGCCGCACCAGCGCGCACCACGCGGCGACCGACGCGCCGAAGTCGTGGCCGATGATCGCCACCGAGCGATAGCCGAGCGCCGATACCAGCCCGAGGCTGTCCCGGACCAGGTTGAGCAGCCGGAACGACGCGAGGTCGCCGTCGTAGTCGGCGTCCCAGCCGGTGGTGCGGCCATAGCCGCGCTGGTCCGGTGCCACCACGTGGAACCCGGCGGTGGCGAGCGGCACCATCACCTTGCGCCACGAATAGGCCAGCTCGGGAAACCCGTGCAGCAGCAACGCGCACGGCCGTCCGGGAGACTCGAAGCCCGCCTCGAGCACATGCACGCGCAGCCCGTTGATGTCCTCGACGAAGCGCGAGCGAATCCCGGGCGGAAGCACGGCCTCGTTCAGAGGCGCCATCTCGGTCATCTACAGTGCCTGCTCCCACGCCTCTGCAATAAGCTGATAGCCCGATCCGCGGCGCACCAGGTGCGCGAAGCCCGGGAAGTGGAGGTGCATGCCGGTGATGAGCAGCCGGTCCGTGGCCACCATGTCGAAAACCCGCCGCCGCGTGGCGGCCGCGGCCTCGGCGTCGGTGTCGAACTCCATGCACACCTCTGGACGCGCGGTCTGCACCTCGGGGACGTGCACCGTGTCGCCCCAGATCAGCAATTGCTCGTTGCCGGAGCTGATCATGAAGGACGTGTGGCCGGGCGTGTGACCGTGGCAGGGAATGGCGGTGACCCCGGGAAACACCTCGCCCTGCTGGAACAGCCGCGTGCGGTCCTTGTACGGCGTGACCTGCTCGCGCGCGCATTGGAAATAGAGTTTTTTGGCGCGCTCGGTCGCGACCGCCATCTTGGCGTCGTCGAACCAGTGCCTCGGCTCGTTCTCGTGCACGACGAGCTCGGCATTGGGGAAGTGGCGGCGGCCCGTCGCCGGGTCGCTCAGGCCCGCCGAATGGTCCGGGTGCATGTGGGTGAGCACCACCGTCTCGATCGACGCGGGATCGACGCCGGCCGCGGCGAGGTTGGCCAGCACCTTGCCGGCGGTGGGCAGGAGGTAGTTGCCCGAGCCGGTCTCGATCAGGGCGAGGCGTCCGGCCGAGTAGAGCAGGAACGCGTTGACCGCCGTGCGGCGGGCCGGCCGGAAGGAGTCCGACAGGATTTGCCGCGCCTCCTCCGGCGCGATATTGCGCAGCACGTCGAGCCCGCCGTCGAGGAAGCCGTCGCTGATCGCGGTGACGACGATGTCGCCGACGCGGCGGTGATAGACGCCGGGGACTTGCTGCTGCGGGATCTTGATCGTCACGTCTCGTCCTCCCTCGCTGCGGCGCTGCGCAGCGCCTCTCCATCCGCAATGCCGTAATCGCGCGCGGCCGCCGCCGTGCTGACGTATCCGTCGAGCAGGTCGCGCCCGACGGCCGCCGGGTCGCGCTCGCCGACCGGTCCGAATCCGCCCGAGCCGGGCGTGCGCATGTCGATGACCGAGCCGGCCGGCGCCGCGAATGCGCCCTTGCTCGGCAGGTGACGCGTTGCGCCATCGGGCGTCGCGAGCGTCACGACGGCCGGAGCGCCGGCGGCGCCGCCGAGCAGGCCGAACGGCGGCGAGGTCATGCGCTCCATGCACAGCGCGCCGGTCGCGTCGGCGCCGTCGAGCATGCGCCACACCCGCCGCGCGCCGCAGCCGCCGCGATAGCGCCCGGCGCCGCCCGAATCCGCGATGATCTCGTAGCGCTCGATGCGCACGGGAAACGCCATCTCCATGATCTCGACCGGCGTGTTCATGGTGTTGGAAATGCCGCTGGCGATGACGTTGATGCCGTCCTTGTTGGGCCGCGCGCCGAAGCCGCCCTTCACGGTCTCGTAGGACACGTAAGGTCGGCCGCTGCGCGGATCGACGCCGCCCAGCGTGAGGATCGCCGAGGTGCCCTGGCTGCACGCCATCACCTGCTGCGGCATGAAGTGCGCGAGCGCGCCCATCACCATGTCGGCGAGGCGATGCGACATTTCGTGGTTGGCATAGACGACCGGGGCGGGGAATGCGGCGTTCACCACCGAGCCCGCGGGCGCCCTGATCTCGATGGCGCGCCAGCAGCCGGAATTGGGGGGAATGAGATTGTTCGGATCGATCGCGGTCTTCAGCCCGCAATAGACGCCGGACGCGGTGACCGACAGCGGCGCGTTCATCGGGCCTTTCACCTGCGGGTCGGTGCCGGCGAAGTCGACGGTCAGCCGGTCCGCTCGTTTGCTGATCGCGAGCCGGATGCGGAACGGCGCATCGCGGCCGTCCTCGTCCAAGATGCCGTCGCCGTCGCAGAAATCCTCGAACGCCCCGTCGCCGTCCGGCAAATCGGCGAGCGTCGCCCGCATCAGCCGCTCCGAATAGTCGATCACCTGCGCCATGTAGGCGATCAGCTCGGCAACGCCGTAGCGCCGCGCCAGCGCGTCGAGGCGTTCGGTTGCCCGCAAGGTCGCGGCGAGCTGGGCGCCGAGATCGCCCTTGCGCTCGTCCGGCGTGCGCACGTTGGCGAGGATCACCTTTTCCAGGTCGGCGTTGAGCGTGCCGCGGCTGATCAGGCGCAGCGGCGGCATGCGCAGGCCTTCGCCGAAAATGTCGGTGACCGCGCCGTAGCTGCCGGGCGTGGCGGAGCCCACGTCCGGCCAGTGCGCGCGCAGGCAGGCGAAGCCGAGCAACTGGCCGGCGTGGAACGCGGGGCGCACCACGTTCACGTCGGGCAAATGGCTGCCGCCAAAGTAGGGATCGTTGTGGATGAAGACGTCGCCTTCGTGCACGTCGGCGGCGAACGCGGCGACGACCGCGCGCACCGCGTCCGGCATCGAGCCCAGGTGGATCGGCAGGTCCGGCCCCTGCGCCACCATCTCGCCCCGCGCATCGAACACGCCGCAGGAATAATCGCCCGCGGATTTCAGCAGCGGCGAGTAGGCGGTCTTCGCCAGCACCACCCGCATCTCCTCGGCGATCTTGTAAAAGCTGTTCTTGACGATCTCGAACGTGGCCGGATCGGCATGCGGCGTGGCGTCGTTCATTTGTTGCCTTTCAAATAACTCAGTCGTGTAGCCCGGATGGAGCGTAACGAAATCCGGGATGATCGTCCCGCATGTCGCTTCGCTCATGCGGGCTACAAGCGGCGCGTCATCAGCACAAAACCATCCTCGTTCATTTTGGCCT
>DASPZC010000340.1:0-5237 GCA_035636455.1 Xanthobacteraceae bacterium | reverse complement strand
CGTGCGTGCGATCCGGACGGCGCGAGATGCCGTCGATGCCGATGAGGGCGGCCGTGATCGCTTTGGCGGTGCTGGCAATGCCTGCGCTCGGCCTGGCCGCGGACCGCAATATCGAAAGCGCGATCCTGCTGGCCGCGTTGGCGGCGATCCTCGGCGCCGCGACGGCGGCGATCGTGCTGGCGGATATCCTGGCGCGCCCGCTGGTCGAAATTGCCCGCGCCGTCCGGGCGCTGGCGCCCGGCGAAGTCCGCGCAACCGGCTGCGAGGACGACGAGCGGCGCGACGACGTCATCGCGCGCGAACAGTGCGCACGGCGCATATCCATCGTCATCGGCGCGGCGCAGGCGGCGCCCCGCCCGCACCCGCCGGACGCGATCGCAAGCGCGAAGCCCGCGGCGGCGCGCCGCTACCGGTTCGTGCCGGCGCCGACGCTCGGCAACCTCGTCGACATGCTCGTGCCGCCGGACGATCGCGAGCGACACCTTGACGAGCGCGCGCGTGGCATCAAAGGGGGGCGCGCGGCGCAATGAGGCCGACGGCCGAGGACGACGAGCGGCGCGACGGCGTCATAAGCAGAAACCTCGCGGCGGCGCGCCGCCGTCGATTCGTGCCCGCGCCGGCGATCGGCAACCTTGTCGACGCCCTCGTCGTAGTGGCGGCCGTCGTGCTCGGATCGCTCGCCTATTGCCGGGTCGACTCGGCAATCCTGCTCTACGGAGCCGCCGCGGTCTGCGTCATCCTCGTCCTGATACTTCTGCTGGCGCATGTCCTGGCGCGGCCGCTGGTTCAGATGACCGGCGCGGCGCAAATTTTCCCGCACGACAAGTTTCCGCGCGCGCCGATCCCGGTCGCCGGAACATCCGACAGCAACCACGCGAGCGTCCGCGGAAAGGGAGTGAGCACGACCGGCGCAAGGCGCGGCTGTGAAGCGCGCGTCACCTGAAAGTGCAGCCCGGCTCGCGCAACGAGTACGTAATATTTCTTAAGTACTCCACACAAGTATCGACACGTATATACTTACATTTCATTTCAAATTAAGCAAGGGTTAACCATGAAACATCCTCTCTCCTTGATCTTCCATTTGTTTGACGGGGGACTGTTATGAAAAGCCGCGCCGCCCTGCTGATGGCCTTGATCGCAGCGATGCTGGCCCCCGGCAACGCGACGGCGGCCACCACGACGGCCACGTTTCAGGTCCGCATCACGATTGCCTCGGCGTGCCAGGTCACCTCGGCCAACGATCTCGATTTCGGCTCCCAGGGCGTGCTCGGCGCAAACGTCGATGCACAAACAACGCTCAGCGTCACGTGCACATTGGGCACCTCCTATAATGTCGGCCTGGACGCGGGCACGGGCGCGGGCGCGACGGTGGCCGTGCGCAAGATGACCGGGCCGGCGGCGGCCACGGTCAATTATTCGCTCTATCGCGATCCCGCCCGCCTGCTGGTGTGGGGCAACACGGTCGGCACCGATACGGTGCCGGGTGTCGGCACCGGCCTCGCCATATCCTCCCTGGTTTACGGACGAGTGCCGGCGCAGGCGACGCCCGGTCCCGGGCTCTATACCGACACGATCACCGTCACGGTCACGTTCTGAACGCCCGGTTCGATCGAACAGGTGCCGCCATGCGCAGAGCCTTGGCCGCAGCCGCCCTCCTTCTCGCCACGCATGCGGCGGCGGATGCGACGTCGGTACGGGTGTCGCCGATTCTCCTCGAGGTCGTCGCGCCCGGCAGCGCCACGACGCTGACCCTGCGCAACGACAATGACCGGCCTCTCGATGTGCAGATTCGGATTTTCCGTTGGCGCCAGTCGAACGGCGTCGAGCGCCTCGAGCCCACCACGGACGCCGCCGTCAGTCCGCCGATCACGACGCTTCCGGCCGGCGTGGAATATCTGGTTCGCGTCGTCAGGGTGACGCACCGTCCGGTCGAAGGCGAGGAGAGTTATCGCGTCATCGTGGACGAGCTTCCCGACCAGGGCGCGGCCCGTAACGGGCTCGTCAAGCTCCTGCTGCGCTATTCGATACCGGTTTTCTTCGTAACGCCCGCGGCGTCGGAGGCGCGCGTCGCCTGGTCGATCGATCGCCGGGGCGGACATGTCATCGTTGCCGCGCGCAATTCCGGCGGCAAACGGCTGCGCATCTCGAACCTGAAACTGCGCGATTCGCGCGGGGCGGCAATGTCGTTGCATGACGGGCTCGTGGGCTACGTGCTCGGCGGTGCCGCGATGCGCTGGTCCTTTGGCAGCGCGCACGGCGGCAAGCTTTCGGGAGACACGATCAAGCTGACCGCCGACACCGACTCGAGGCCGATCGATGCGACGGTCAAGCTCGGCGCGGATCGCTAGCCTCGCTTTCTTCCTCGTCACGTCGTGGCTCGGCGGCGCCGGGACGGGCTTGGCCCGCCCGGCCGGCGCGTACGACCTCCAGCTCGAGGTCGTCATCAACGAAACCTCGACCGGCCTGATCGGACGCTTCCATCGGCGCGCCGACGGCCGCCTCGCGATCGCGCCGGAGGAACTGCAGGAGCTGGGCCTCAAGCCCGACCGGCAGGCGGCCGCGGACGACGGGCTGCTCGATCTCGACCGCCTGCCCGGCGTGACCTATCGGATGGACGCCGCCACCCAGGTCATCCGCTTCGACACCGGTGACAGCCGCCGCCTGCCACGTATCTACGACGTAAGAAAACCCGATCGAGCGCCCGACCCGGCCGTCGTGGCGAGCGGATACGGCGCCGTCCTCAATTACCTTGTCTTCGCCGCGAGCGACACCAACCCCGCCCGCTTCTGGGATGTCGGCCGGAACCCGGCCGTGGCGGCCAGTCTCGCCGCCCGCGCGTTCGCCCCGCTCGGCGTGTTGTCGCAAACCGCCATCGTCGGCACGAGGCCATCGCCCGAGTGGCTCCGCCTCGACACGACCTGGACCTATTCCGATCCGGGCTCGGCCATCACCTACCGGGTGGGCGACGTGATATCGGGCGGACTGCCGTGGACCCGTCCGGTCCGGCTCGGCGGGGCGGAAGTGCAGCGCAATTTCGCGTTGCGGCCCGATCTCGTGACCGCGCCGATGCCGAGCCTGAGCGGCAGCGCCGCCGTGCCGTCGACGGTCGATGTCTACATCAACAATGTCCACACCTTCGCGCGCGACCTTCCCGCCGGGCCGTTCGAGATCAGGAACCTCCCCATCGTGTCCGGCCCCGGCACGCAGCGCATCGTCGTGCGCGATTCGCTGGGCCGCGAGACCGTCACGGACCAGGCGTTCTATGCCTCGGCGAAACTGTTGCGGGAGGGGCTTTCCGATTTCTCCGTCGAGGCCGGCTACCCGCGCCTCTTCTACGGCGTCAGATCGAACGACTACGACAGCAATCTCGTGGTTTCGGCGAGCGCGCGGCGCGGCGTCGCCGATTGGTTGACGATCGAGGGCCATGCCGAGGGCGGCGGAACGCTGTGGAACGGCGGCGCGGGGCTGGTCGTTCCGGTGGGAAACTTCGGCGTGGCGTCGCTCGCGGCGGCGGGCAGCACAAATTCGGGCGATACCGGAACGCAGATCGCCGCCTCGTTCGAGGCCGGCGTCGGCAGCGCCATCTTCTATGCGCGTACGCAGCGCACCTTCGGCACCTATGCCGACATCGCGGCGACTGCCGGCCGCGCGCTGTTGAGCGCGCCGTCAGCCCATCCGATCAGTTACCGGCCGCCGATCGCGCTCGATCAGGTCGCGCTGTCGTTCCCGCTCGGCTTCGACCCCGCGCGGCTGACCCTGAGCTATACCGACCTGCGGGCGGACTCCGGCGCGCAGTATCAAATCCTCGGCGCCTCCTACAGCCGTGCGATATTCCGCCATGCCTCGCTCTATGCCACGGCTTTCACCGATTTCGGCGACAGGAAGAACAGCGGATTTCTGGTCGGGCTGTCGGTGTCGTTCGCCGACGCCGTCTCCGCCAGCGCAAGCGTGACGAAAGGTCCGGCGGGAACCGCGGGCGGCATCGACGTGGTCAAGGCGCAGCCGCTCGAAACGGGCAGCTACGGCTGGCGCGTCCGCGACAGCGAAGGCGCCGCGCCCGACCGCGCGGCGTCGGCGAGCTATCGCGCCTCCTTCGCCAGGCTGCAGGGAGGCGTCGAGCAGATCGGCAATACGACACGGGCGAGCGCCGAGGTCGAGGGGGCGACGGTGCTCGCCGCCGGCAACCTGTTCCTCACCAATCGCATCGACGACGCCTTCGCGGTCGTCGATGCCGGCGCGCCCGGCGTGAAGGTGTTCTACGAGAATCGCCCGATCGGGGAGACGGACGCCAGAGGCCTGCTGCTCGTTCCCACTCTCAACGCCTATCAGCCGAACCGGCTTTCCATCGATCCGAGGAAGCTGCCGGTCGACGCGGATATCGCCAGCACCAGGGAGACCGTCGTTCCGGCCGACCGCAGCGCCGCGGTGGTCAAGTTCGGGATCAACACGGCGGCGCAATCGGCGCTCGTGTCCTTCCGCGGCAAGAACGGCTCCTTCCTGCCAGCCGGGGCGCGCGGACGCCTCGAGGCGACCGGCGAGCCCTTCGTCATCGGCTACGACGGCGAGGCCTATCTGCGCGGATTGCAGGCGGAGAATTCCGTCGTCATCGAGACCGCGAACAGCGACGCGTGCCGGGCGCGCTTTGCGTTCGCGCCGCGTCCGGGCACGCAGGTCAGGATCGAAGGCGTCCCATGCCATTGATCCGGGGCGCGCTCCTCGCTCTGGTTCTGGTCCTGCTCGCGTCGGCGCAGGCGCCGGGCCAGAGCTGCAGTTTCAGCATCAGCAACGTCAACTTCGGCAGCGTCGACGTCTTGTCCGGCGGCAATATCGACACGACCGCCACGCTGAGCGCCAGCTGCACGGGCGTGGCGCTGACGACCGTGCGAATCTGTCCCAGCATCGGCGCCGGCAGCGGCGGCGCCACTGCGAGCGCGCGCCGGATTTCCGGCCCGGGCGCTTCTCTCAACTACCAGCTTTACCAGGACGCCGCGCGGACCACCGTGTGGGGATCATACGATTGGGGGCTTCCCGGCACCCCGCCGACCATCGATCTCGCGCTCGGCGCCGGCGGATCGGCGAGCACGAGCCGCACCATCTACGCCCGGCTGTCCGGCGGGCAGAGTTCGGCGCCCGCCGGAAGCTATGTCTCAAACTTCACGGCAGCCGACACCTCGTTCGTCTACGCCACGCTCGGCGTTCCGCCCTGCCCCAACCTGCTGCTGCCGCAAACCGCGCAT
>DASPZC010000339.1:0-4208 GCA_035636455.1 Xanthobacteraceae bacterium | reverse complement strand
TCGTCGAACACCGCCGGCAATTCCTCGTACTCGGCCTCGATCAGTTGCGTCGCCGCTTCGGCGACATGCGAATCGGCGGCGAGCACCACCGCGACCGGCTCGCCGACATGATGCACCTTGTCGACGGCGAGGATCGGCTGGTCGTGAAACGCCGGGCCGTAATAGGGATTGGGCAGGATCGCGAGAATGTCCTGCGCGGTGATCACGCGATGCACGCCGGGCAGCGCGCGCGCCGCGCTTATGTCGATGCGGCGGATGCGGCCGTGCGCGACCGTGCTGCGGAAAATTTTCCCGGTGAGCATGCCGGGCAGGCGCAGGTTGTGCACATACTCGGCGCGGCCGGTCACCTTGGCGCGCGCTTCGAGCCGCGGCAGCGAGCGGCCGACCTGGCCGGCGCGCATGGTCGTCATGCTCACGCGGCCCTCCCCTGCGCGTCGCCGAGCCCGAGCGCCTGGCGCACCGCGCGCGCGACGAACACCCGCACCAGCTCTTTCTTGTAGGCGGCGGAGCCGCGCGCGTCGGCCATGCACTCGACCTCGGCGGCCGCGGCTTCGCCCGCGCGCCGCAACGTCGTTTCGTCCGCCGCGGCGCCGCGCAGCACCGCCTCGGCGGCACGCAAGCGGAGCGGCCTCTCGGTCGCGGCGCTGACGAACAGGTCTACGTTGCGCACGCGGTCGCCCTCTGTGTCGAGCGAGGCGGCGACGCCGAGCGCCGGCCAATCGTCGGCCGAGCGGGTGGTCACCTTCACATAGGCGGCGCGCCTGCTCCCCTGCGCCGGCACGATCAATTTGGCGATCAACTCGTTGCGGGCGAGCACGGTCTCGTAATAACCGGCGAACAGGTCTTCGACCGCGATCGTGCGTCCGCCCGCGCGCCCCGCGACCATCACGTGGGCACCGAGCGCGGCGAGCACCGGCGGCAGATCCATGTGCGGGTCGGCATGCGCCAGATGGCCGCCGATCGTCGCCACGTTGCGCACGCGCACGTTCGAGAGCGTGCGCAGGGTCCGCGCGACGACCGGAAAACGCTCGCGCACCGCCGTGGCGTGCTCGAGCGCGGAAAGCGTCGCGAGGGCCCCGGCCTGCAGGCTGCCGTCGGCGGCAAGCTCGATCTGCGAGAACTCCCGGCCGGCACGCCGCAGCGAGACGAGGCGGGTCGGCCGGAACACGCCGGCCTTCATCATCAGCATCAGCGCGGTGCCGCCGGCGATCGGCCGCACCGCGCCATCGTCCGGGTCGAGCAGCGACACCGCCTCCTTGAGCGATTCGGGCTCGGCAAGCTCGAAGGGGATCATCGCGCGGCCTCGACGGGACGGCCGGCGAAGGCGGCGCGCAAATTCTCGGCGAACTGGCGTTCCATCTCCTTGGCCTTGGAGCGGATCACCGGCTGGCCCAGGCTGCCGAGCCGCCCGGTCAAGGCCGCCTCGATGTCGTAGTGCACCCGCGTGCCTTGATCCTGGTCGGCAAGCGTCGTCAGCGAGGTGGCGCTCAGCCGGCCGACGATGCCGTGCGGCGTGCCCTCGATCTTCGCCTCGATCGCGTGCGGGGCCTCGAGCCGCGTGACCTCGACGGCGACGTCGAACTTGAACTTGATGTACGCCACCCTGGTCTCCATCACCGCCCGGTAATGGGTGGCGTCGATCTCCTGAAGATCGCGCACGCCCTCGACGCACGCGGCGAACAGACGCGCGTCGCGCAGCGCGTCGAACACCGCCTGGCGCGGCGCCGCAATGATGATTTCTCCGCTGAGCTTCATGGGGCGGCCATCTTGCCGGCTTGCGCCGTCTCCGCAAGCCTGAACTGGGCGCCCCAGCGGTCCGATTTTACCACCCGGAAGGTGAAAATCCATTCATGTTCAAGGGGTTAAATTATGTCGCAGCGGCGAACCCAAGGTCCGCCCGCGCGTTGGTCCTCACAGGTGAGCCAAAGGAGGATGCCATGAAGAGACTTCTTTTCGCTGCGGTGGCCTTTGCTGCGCTCGTGGCGGCTGCTCCGGCGTCCGCTGGCGGCGTAGGGGTCCGCGTCGGCCCGCTGGGCGTGGGCGTTGGACCCAGCTATGATCCGTATTGGCGTGACCACCACTACGGCTATGGCGCGGCGGACTGCCGCGTGTTCCGGGAGCGTATCGTGACCCCGAGCGGGCGCGTGATCTTCCGAACGCACCGCACCTGCGACTAAGCGCGAACACGCGTTTCAGCGCATTGGAACGGCCCCGGTCCTTCGGGGCCGTTTCTTTTTCGCGTTTGCAGCCCCGACCCACCGGTTGCGCCCGACCGGCGCCGGGTCGTAGGGTCCCGCGATCGTGCCATCGCAACGGCGCGAGCCCACGCATCCCTCCCCTCCGGGTCGCCCGCCCCTTCTCGAGACAACAGCGATGGACCTCAAGCTTGCAGGCAAGACCGCGCCGATCACCGGCGCCTCGAAAGGAATCGGCCGCGCCACCGCCGAAGTCATGGCGGAGGAGGGCTGCAACGTCATCCTGGTCGCCCGCACCGCCGCCGATCTCGACGCCGCCAAGGCCGGCATCGCCCGCAAATCCAATGCGCGCGTCGACGTGCTGCCCGCGGACCTGTCGAACAGCGCCAACGTCGACAAGGTGTACGCGGCGTTCCCGGACGTCGACATCCTGGTGAACAATGCGGGCGCCATCCCGGGCGGCAACCTGCTCGACATCGACGAGGCGCGCTGGCGCACGGCGTGGGACCTCAAGGTGTTCGGCTACGTCAACATGTGCCGGCGCTATTATGCGCGCATGAAGGCGCGGCAGGCCGGCGTCATCGTCAACGTGGTCGGCAACGCCGCGCAGACGCACGATCCGGACTATATCTGCGGCGTCGCCGGCAACGCCGCGCTCACCGCGTTCACCCAGTCGCTCGGCAGCGTGAGCGCGCGCGACGGCGTGCGCGTCATCGCCGTCAATCCCGGGCCGGTGGCGACCGACCGGCTGATCGGGCTGATGCGCAAGAAGGCGCGCGACCGCACCGGCGACGAGGAGAAATGGACCGAGCTGGTCAAGCCCCTGCCGTTCGGCCGCGCGGCGACGCCGGAGGAGATCGGCGCCGCCATCGCGTTCGTCGCCTCCGGCCGCTCGGGCTACACCAGCGGCTCCGTCGTCATCATCGACGCCGGGCTCTCCGCGCGCGCCCAGGCTTTCTAAAAATAAGAGGACCGCCATGCCGCAACTTTCGACCGACGACGGGATCAAGCTCCATTACGAGGAGACCGGCAGCGGCATCCCGGTCGTGTTCGTGCACGAGTTCGCCGCCGACTGCCGCTCGTGGGAGCCGCAGGTGCGCTATTTCAGCCGGCGCTACCGCTGCATCGCCTACAATGCGCGCGGCTACCCGCCCTCCGACGTGCCGACGGAGTCCTCGCGCTATTCGCAGGATCGCGCGCGCGACGACATCCGCGCGGTGCTCGATGCCCTCGAGGTCGACAAGGCGCATATCGTCGGCCTGTCGATGGGGGGCTTCGCCACCCTGCATTTCGGCATGACCTATCACGACCGGGCACGCTCGCTGGTGATCGGCGGCTGCGGCTACGGCGCCGCACGCGACAAGCGCCAGCAATTCGCCCAGGAGGCGGAGGCGTCGGCCAAGCAATTCGAAACCCAGGGCATGAAGAAACAGGCCCAGGTCTATGGGCTGGGCCCGACCCGCGTGCAGTACCAGAACAAGGACCCGCGTGGCTTCCAGGAATTTTTGGACCAGCTGTCCGAGCATTCGGTGGAGGGCGCCGTCGGCACCTTGCGCGGCGTGCAGGCGCGCCGGCCCTCGCTCTACGACCTCGTCGACCGGATGAAGACGATCACCGCGCCGGCGCTGGTGATCACCGGCGACGAGGACTGGCCCTGCCTCGAGCCCGGCATCCTGATGAAACAGACCATCCCGACCGCCGCGCTCGTGGTGATGCCGAACGCCGGCCACGGCATCAACCTGGAAGACCCGGGCGCCTTCAACCAGCACCTCGCCGACTTTTTCCACACCGTCGACCTCGGCAAATGGCCGAGCCGCGACCCGCGCGCCCTGGTGCCGACGATATTGGGGAATAGGTAGGCGGCTGTCGCTATTGTCGACACGGCATATCTCTAATCCCCTCCCCCCGCGCGCGCGGCGCGTGGCGGGGAGGGGCAGGGGGTGGGGGGCGGTTCAGCAAATTCCGAGCCGAGTAGACGGCCGCCTTCGTGAGACGCGATGAGTACCATTGGCA
>DASPZC010000338.1:0-1684 GCA_035636455.1 Xanthobacteraceae bacterium | reverse complement strand
TGAGCGCCAAGATCGCCTGGGTCACCGGCGCGGGAAGCGGGATCGGCGAAGCCGCGGCGCTGGCGCTCGCCGGCGCCGGCGCCACGATCGTGCTCACCGGCCGGCGCAAGCAGGCGCTCGAAACGGTGGCGCGAAAAATCGAAACGGCCAAGGGCCGCGCCCGGGTCGAGGTCGGCGACGTGACCGACGCCGGGCGCGTGAACGCCATCGCGGCCGCAATCCGCAACGCGTTCGGGCGGCTCGACATTTTGGTCAACAACGCCGGGACCAATCTGCGCGAGCGCCGTTGGGCGGAGCTTACCCCGGAGCGGATCGATACGATCCTGGCCGGCAATCTTTCGAGCGCGTTCTACGTCGTGGCCGCGGCGCTGCCGATGATGCGCGCCCAGCAGGACGGTCTCATCATCCATACCGCCTCCTGGGCCGGGCGCTTCGTCAGCGTGCTGAGCGGGCCCGGCTACAGCGCCGCCAAGCACGCGCTGGTCGCGGCGTCGCACAGCATCAACATGGAGGAATGCGGCAACGGCATTCGCTCCTGCGTCATCTGTCCGGGCGAGGTGGCGACACCGATTCTCGAGCATCGTCCCGTGCCGGTCAGCGCCGAGGAGCGCGCCCGCATGCTGCAGCCGGAGGATCTCGGCGATCTCGTCCTGTTCGTGGCGACCCGGCCCAAGCACGTGTGCCTCAACGAGGTGCTCATCAGCCCGACCTGGAATCGCGGCTACATTCGCCAGCTGGACACGGCTGAGGGCCGCAAGGCCGGTCACGCATAGCAGCGGCAGAAGCGGCAACGGAGCATTGCGGCATGCAGCGGATGTTCGAAGGCCTGATGGTGCTCGATTGCGCGAGCTTCATCGCCGCGCCGGCGGCGGCCACGATCCTGGCCGACTTCGGCGCCGATGTGATCAAGATCGAGCCGCCGGCGGGGGATCCGTTCCGGCATCTACCGCGATTGCCGGGCAATCCCAAATGCGAGCACAACTGGGCCTGGATGCTGGAATCCCGCAACAAGCAGGGCCTGGCCCTCGATCTGAGCACGGCGGACGGGCAGGCGGTGCTCTACCGGATGGTCCCCCGTGCCGACGTCTTCATCACCAATTTCCCGCCGGCCGTGCGCCGGCGCCTCGGCATCGCCTATCGGAATCTCGCGCCGCTCAACGAGCGCCTCATCTACGCATCGTTCACGGGCTACGGCGAGCACGGACAAGAGGCCAACAAGCCCGGCTTCGACAGCAATGCCTGGTGGGCGCGGTCGGGGATGATGGACCTCGTGCGCCCCGACAGCGCCGGCCCGCCGGCCCGCTCGCTGCCCGGCATGGGCGACCATCCGTCCGCGCTGGCCCTGTTCGGCGCGATCGTCGCCGCGCTCTACCGGCGCGAACGGACCGGCAAGGGCGCCCACGTCGGCACCTCGCTGATGGCGAACGGCGTGTGGTCGAACGGGCTCATGGTGCAGGCCCGGCTCTGCGGCGCGACGATCCCCAAGCGCCCGCCGCGCGAGCAGACGTTCAATGCCATGACCAATCACTATTGCTGCCGGGATGGACGCTGGCTGATCCTCTCGCTGTTGAAAGAGGACCGCGAGTGGCCGGTGCTGCTCGAGTGCCTGGGGCGGGAGGAGCTCGCGGCCGATCCGCGCTTCGCCACCACGCCCGACCGGCATGCTCGCGCGCGCGAGCTGAGC
>DASPZC010000337.1:0-3399 GCA_035636455.1 Xanthobacteraceae bacterium | reverse complement strand
CGCTCAAGCTCGCCAAGCGGCCGATGCAATATCTGCAGGAGAATTTCTACATCGCGACGGCCGGCAACAACCACACCCCGTCCCTGGTCGGCGCCATCCTCCAGCTCGGCACCGACCGCATCATGTTCGCCGCCGATTACCCGTTCGAGGAGATGCATGAGGGCGCCGAGTGGTTCGACGCGGTGCCGATCAGCGAGCATGACCGGATGAAGATCGGCCGCACCAATGCGATGCGAGTGCTGCGGCTGTAGCCCGGATGGAGCGCAGCGCAATCCGGGAGTCCCGCATTCCGCTGCGCTCCATCCGGGCTACGTCCTGATGCTATAGAGTACGCCTGTATCTTTTCACGGAGGAAACCCATGCGCTGGCGCCAATTCGTCTTCGCCCTCCTCGCATCTGCGCCGTTGGCCGGCCCCGCCGCGGCGGCCGAGCCGGTAAAAATCCGCTCCGCCTGGGTGGTCCCGGTGGCGAACTGGCCCTCCATCATCCTGGAGAAGAAGGACCTCGCCACGCACCTCGGCCGGTCCTACGTGCTGGAAACGGTGCGCTACAACGGCACGCCGCCGATGATCACCGCCATGGCGAACGGAGAGCTCGAGATCGCCAACCTCGCCTATTCGTCGCTGGCGCTCGCCATCGAGAACGCCGGCATGGACGACATCCGGGTCATCGCCGACGAGTTCCAGGACGGCGTCGCCGGCTATCACACCAACGAGTTCTTCGTCCTCGCCGACAGCCCGGTGCACAAGGTCGAAGATTTGAAGGGCAAGGTGCTGGCGACCAATGCGCAGGGCAGCGCGGTCGACATCGCCATGCGCGTCATGCTGCGCAAGCACGGCCTCGAGGACCGGCGCGACTATACCGTGGTCGAGGCGGCGTTCCCCACCATGCGCGCCATGCTCGCGGAGAAGAAGGTCGAGATGATCCCGGCGGTCGTGCCGTTCTCGTTCGATCCCGAGCTGCGCAAGATCGGCCGCGTGCTGTTCACCCAGAAGGAGGCGATCGGGGCGACGCAGATGATCGTGTGGGCCTCGCGCAAAGGCTTCCTCGACAAGAACCGCGCCGCCATGGTCGATCTGATGGAGGACGTGCTGCGCATCGCGCGCTGGTACGTCGACCCGGCGAACCACCAGGCGGCGATGGAGATCGCCGGACGCCTCGCGAAGCAGCCGCCGGAGCGGTTCGACTGGCTGTACACCGCCAAGGACTACTACCGCGACCGCAACATGGTCCCCAATCTCGACGCCCTGCAGGCGAACATCCGCACGCAGAAGGAGCTGGGTTTCCTGCGCACCGACATCGACATCAGGAAGCACGCGGATTTGAGCATCGTGCAGGAGGCCGCGGCGCGGCTGAAGTGACGCGCGATCTCCCTCTCCCCGCTTGCGGGGAGAGGGTCGGGGTGAGGGGGCCTCTGAGGAAGTGCGGATTCGTTGAGGCCCCCTCACCCGGATCGCTTCGCGATCCGACCTCTCCCCGCAAGCGGGGAGAGGTAAGCTACGCCGTGCTCGGCTCCAGCGCCTCGTGGTGCCACAGCAGCAGGCGGCGGCGCAGCACGGCCATGGCGGCGACGAGCGCGTAGCCGAGCGCGGCGATCTCCACGATGCCGGCGAACACGCCACGTGAATCGGCGAAGCGCGAGGCCGTCATCATGGCGCCGCCGATGCCGTAGCCGCCCATCATCATCTCGGTGACGACGGCGACGATGAGGGCGAGCGGCAGCGCGACCTGCAGGCCGGTCATGATCTGCGGCGAGGCGGCCGGCAGCATGACCTGCCACAGCAGCTCGCGCTCCTTCGCTCCCATGTTGCGGGCGGACCACAGCAGCTCGCGCTCGACCCCCTTGATGCCGGCGATGGTCGCGGTGACGACCGGAAAGATCGCGTCGAACACCACCATGGAGATTTTCGACAGATCGTAGAAGCCGAGCCACAGGATGAAGATCGGCAGGAAGGATATCTTCGGCATCGGGAAGCCGACCGAGACGATCGGATCGAAGAACCAGCGCACGGATATGCTGCGCGTCATGGCAAGCCCGAGCGCGACGCCCGCCGCCGCAGCGATGAGGAAGCCGACGAGCGCGCGGTAGAGGGTGAGCGCGATGCTCACGAACAGGTCGCCGGCGAGCGCGTCGCTCCAGATGCGTTCGAGCACGGTGCTGAGCGGCGGCAGCATGAAGCGGGTCACCACGCCGCTGCGCGCCAGCGTTTCCCAGGCGAGCAGCAGCAGGACGATCGCGGCCCAGCGCGCGAGGCCGCGGGCGGCGGCGCCCAAAGATACGTTCATTCGCGCCATGCCAGCACCCGTGCGGTGAACGCCTGATAGGCGCGGTCGGCGGCGAAGCCGAGGAACGCCACGGTGAGCACCACGGCGAACATGGCATCGTAGGAGCCGTTGTCGCCGAGGAAGCCGATGAGGTAGCCGAAACCCTTCTGCGCCACGATCAGCTCGCTGCTCACCAGCAGGATGAACGCGAGCGCGAGCGCGGTGCGGATGCCGTTGAGCAATTCCGGCAGGGCGCTCGGCACCACCACGTCCCACAGCATGCGCAGCCGGCTCGCCCCCATGCTGCGCGCCGACCACACCAGGGTGCGATCGCTGGCGCGCGCGCCGTTGAAGGCGCCGAGCGTCACCGGCAGCATGCAGCCGAGAAAGATCAGCAGGATTTTCGAGCCGTCGCCGAAGCCGAGCCACAGCGCGGTGACCGGGATGAGCGCCGATTTCGGCATGGGATAGAAAATCTCGACCAGCGGCCCGACGGCGACGTGCACCGGCCGCCACCACGCCATGACGATGCCGAGCGTGCCGCCGACCACGATCGCCAGCAGGAGCCCGGCGCCGGCGCGATAGAGCGAGGCGGCGCCGTTCACCACAAGCTCGCCGTCGCGCACGAGATCGACAAAGGCGGCGATCACGCCCGACAGCGGCGGCAGCGCCGAGGACACGAGCCCGAGCCGCGCCGCCGCCTCCCACGCAAGAGCGAGGAGGACGAGGGGGAGATAGCGGAGGGCTGTTTGTTTCATTGCCCCCACCCTACCCTCCCCCGCTTCGCGGGGGAGGGATTGAAGAAACATGTTGCGCCTTGATCGCCTCGACGCGCACCAGGTTCCAGATCTCGTCCACCTTATCAACGAAGGCGCGGGTCTTGAAGCATTCGGGGTCGTTCTTGTCGAACCGCGTGTCGACGATCGCCTTGACGCGGCCGGGGCGCGCCGACATCACGGCGACGCGGTCGGCGAGATAGACCGCTTCCTGCACGTCGTGGGTGACGAAGATCACGGTCTTCGGCGTGCGCTGCCAGATGGCGAGCAGCTCGGCCTGCATCAGGCTGCGGGTCTGCGCGTCGAGCGAGCCGAACGGCTCGTCCATCAGCAGGATTTTCGGATCGACTGCGAGGGT
>DASPZC010000336.1:0-2502 GCA_035636455.1 Xanthobacteraceae bacterium | reverse complement strand
CCCCACCCGGCTCCTCGCTTCGCGAGGAGCCACCCTCCCCTCCGGGGAGGGATAACAGGCGCGAGTCCTCGCAATGTCCATCCAAACCGTGCTGTTTCCGCTGTTCGTCGAGGTCGTGCTGACCTTCGTGCTGGGCTTGTGGCTTTCGGCTCTGCGCGTCGACGCCATTCGCAGCGGCAGGGTGCATCCGCGCGACATCGCCTTGGGCGAGCCGAACTGGCCGACCCGCGTCACCCAGGTCGGCAACGCCTATCACAACGAGCTCGAGCTGCCGCTGCTGTTCTATGTCCTTACGATCGTGTCGATCATCACCCGGCACGCGGATCTGCTGTTCGTGCTGCTCGCCTGGGTGTTCGTGGTCCTGCGGCTGGCGCGCGCCTACATTCACGTCACCGACAACAACGTCCCCCGCCGCGGGATGGTGTTTCTGGCAAGCGCGATCGTGCTGGCGGTGATGTGGGCGGTCTTCATCGTGCGGATCCTGCTCGGTCTTCCATGACGCCGGGCGCACGCCTTGCCGCCGCAATCGAAATTCTGGACGACATCGAAGACACGCGGCGGCCGGCCGCCGGCGCGCTGAAGGACTGGGGGCTGCACCACCGGTTCGCCGGCTCGGCGGACCGCGCCGTGATCGCCGGCCTCGTCTACGACGCGCTGCGGCGCCGCGCCTCCTCGACTTTTCTGATGGGCCGGGAGTCCCCGCGCGCAACCTTGCTCGGCATGCTGAAACTCGAGCGCGGCCTCGATGTCGCGGCCATTTCCGCGCTGTGCGACGGCTCGCGCCACGCGCCGGCGCCGCTCGAGGAGGAGGAGCGGGAGCGATTGGCGCAGGCGAGCCTCGACGGCGCTCCGGCCGCTGTCGCCGGCGATTATCCCGAATGGCTCGATCCGTATTTTGCCGAAACCTTCGGGGAGGAGCGCGCAGACGAGCTTGCCGCGCTCGCCTCGCGCGCGCCGCTCGATCTGCGCGTCAACTCGCTCAAGACGGATCGCGACGCGGTCGCCGCGGCGCTGGCGTCGCTCGATGCGGTGCCGACCCGGTGGTCGCCGTTCGGGCTGCGCATCGCTCTCGCCGCCGACGCAAAAAGCCCGGGGATCCATGCCGAGCCCGCATTCCTCAAGGGGCAGATCGAGTTGCAGGACGAGGGCTCGCAGCTCGCGGCCGTGCTTTGCGCCGCCAAGCCCGGCGAGCAGGTGATCGATCTGTGCGCCGGAGCCGGCGGCAAGACCTTGGCGCTGGCCGCCATGATGGAGAACCGCGGCCAGATCTTTGCGACCGACACCGACAAACGGCGGCTGGCGCCGATCCATGCCCGGCTCGACCGCGCCGGCGCGCGCAATGTCCAGGTGCGAACCCCGCGCGGCGAAACCGACGGGCTCGCCGATCTCGCCGGTCGCGCCGATCTCGTCCTGATCGATGCGCCGTGCACCGGCACGGGGGCGTGGCGGCGCAATCCGGATGCCAAATGGCGCATCCGGCCGGGCGCGCTCGCCGAGCGCGTCAAGGAGCAGATCGCGGTGCTCGACCGCGCCGCCCCTCTGGTCAAGCCGGGCGGGCGTATCCTCTACGCCACCTGCTCGGTGCTCGAAGCGGAGAACGGCGCGCAGGTCCGTGCCTTTCTGGCACGGCAGGAAGGCTTCGCCGTGGTGCCGCCCGCCGAGGTGATCGCCGCGCTCGGCGAGCGCGCCTTCCTGTTCCGCCGCGCGGTGCGCCTGTCCGACGAGGGGCTGCTGATGACGCCGCGGCTGACCGACACCGACGGCTTTTTCGTCGCGATGCTGCGACGCATTGGCTGAGCGCGCCACATACTCCGTTCACCTCTCCCGCCTGCGGGGGAGGTCGGCTCGCGCGTAGCGCGAGCCGGGAGGGGGCCCCCTCCCTAACCCTCCCCCGCAGGCGGGGGAGGGAATCCGGCCGAGAATGCGTCACGCGCAGCGCTTGACCCCGCCGTTCGCGCGCCGCACAAGACCCCAAACCCATGCACGACAAGATTCTCATCGTCGATTTCGGCTCGCAGGTGACGCAGCTCATTGCGCGGCGGGTGCGCGAGGAGGGCGTGTATTCGGAGATCGTGCCGTTCGGGAAGGCGGAGCAAGCCTTTGCGGCGATGCGGCCCAAGGGCGTCATTCTCTCGGGGGGACCAGCGTCCGTCCTCGACAACGACGCGCCGCTCGCTCCCGACGCGATCTACCAGGCCGGCGTTCCGGTGCTCGGCATCTGCTACGGCGAGCAGGCGATGGCGCAGCAATTGGGTGGCCAGGTCGAAGGCGGCCATCACCGCGAGTTCGGCCGCGCCGAGGTCGAGATCGTCGAGGAATGCGCCCTGTTCGAGGGCGTCTGGCGCGAGGGCGAGCGTTACCCGGTGTGGATGAGCCACGGCGACCGCGTCACGAAACTGCCGGAGGGATTCCGCACCGTCGGCAAGGCGGCGAATTCGCCGATCGCGGCGATCGCCGACGATGCGCGCAAGTTCTACGCGGTTCAGTTCCATCTCGAAGTCG
>DASPZC010000335.1:0-4814 GCA_035636455.1 Xanthobacteraceae bacterium | reverse complement strand
CGCCGAATGCTCGGGTCGAGAAACGCCTCGACGGCGTCAACCTCGACGCCGCGCCCGGCGAGGATGCGCGCCAACAGTTCCGGCACCCCGTGGCGCTGCGCGATCGCGAGCGCGCGCGCCGCGGTGCGCTCGTCGAGCCGGTCGCGCCAAGGGCGGCCGCAGACCGAGCGCTCGACCCCGAGGAACGGGCGCGGGCCGCTCCGGGGCGGCGCAATGGACAGGGCGGTCATCGACATGATTCGCCTGCGGGCAGGTTTGCGGCAACTTGCACCGATTTTGCCCGCGGCGCACCTGGCGCGGCGCGCGGCGACGTTACCCTGGGGACAAATCGAACCCGCGCCAGCAAGGTGGCCATCGCATTCGACCGGCGGGCGATGACTCTCGACCGCCGTCATCGCCCGCGCAGGCGGGCGATCCAGTATCCGCCGAGGATTGAGACTAAATCTCGGAGGGTCGTGTTTACTGGATGCTCCGCTCCCCGCCTTCGCGGGGACAGGCTTCGCGGAGCATGACGGGTTGGCGATTGTGTGGTCGGTCTTATCTCGCGCGATCGAAGGCAGATCACATCAGCTTGCGATACTGGATGAACCCCAAATTATCCGCGAGCTTGTCGTAAAGCTTGCGCGCCGTGGCGTTGCTCTCGTGGGTGAGCCAGTAGACCCGGGTCGCGCCCGCCGCGCGCGCGGCGGCGTAGACCGCCTCGATCAGGGCGCGGCCGAGGCCGAGCCCGCGCGCGTCCGCGGCGACAAACAAATCCTGCAGATAGCAGTAGTCGCCGATGCTCCAGGTCGAACGGTGAAATAGATAATGGACGATGCCCTTAAGGCGCCCGTCCACATAGGCGCCGAGCACATGCATCGGCTCGGCCGGATCATGCAGGCGCGCCCACGCGGTGTCGTTCGCCTCTTCCGGCAGCGAGACCTTGTAGAAGGCCTGGTAACCCTTCCACAGCGGCTCCCACGCGGCGCGCTCGTCCGCGCGCAACGGCCGCACGGTGATGGACGCAGCCACTGCCTCAGCCGAGGTGGAATTTTTCGTGCTGGCGGTGCTCGGCGCGGATCCATCGCACCGTGCCGGTGACCGACCGCATCACCACGGTCTCGGTCTCGACGAGGTCGCCGTGGAATTTCACCCCGCGCAGCATCGAGCCGTCGGTGACGCCGGTCGCGGCGAACAGGCAATCGCCGCGCACCATGTCCTCCATCTCGTATTTCTTGCGCGGGTCGCGGATGCCCATCTGCGCCGCGCGCTTGCGCTTCTCCTCCGAGTCGAGCACGAGGCGCCCCTGCATCTGGCCGCCGATGCAGCGCAGCGCCGCGGCGGCCAGCACGCCCTCGGGCGCGCCGCCGATGCCCATATAGATGTCGATGCCGGTTCCGTCGGGATCGGCGGTGTGGATCACGCCGGCCACGTCGCCGTCGGTGATCAGGCGCACGGCGGCGCCCGCCTTGCGCACCGCGGCGATCAGGTCGGCGTGGCGCGGCCGGTCGAGGATGAGCGCGGTCACGTCCTGCGGCTTCACCCCCTTGGCGCCGGCCAGATTGGCGATGTTCTCGCCCGCCGGCGCATCGAGATCGACGACGCCCTGCGGGTAGCCCGGGCCGATCGCGATCTTCTCCATGTAGACGTCGGGCGCGTTGAGCAGCGTGCCGCCTTCGGCGACCGCCACGGTGGCGATCGCACCCGGCATGTTCTTGGCGCACAAGGTCGTGCCCTCGAGCGGATCGACCGCGATGTCGACCTCGAGCCCGGTATTGCGCCCCACGCGCTCGCCGATGAACAGCATCGGCGCCTCGTCGCGCTCGCCCTCCCCGATCACCACGGTGCCGCGGATCGGCAAATTGTTGAGCTCGCGCCGCATGGCGTCGACCGCCGCCTGGTCGGCCGCCTTCTCGTTGCCGCGGCCGCGCCAGCGCGCCGCCGCCACCGCCGCCCGTTCGGTGACGCGCACGATCTCGAGCGAGAGAATGCGCTCCAGGACCTGGTGCGGCTGGACGGTGACGGTCGACATGGCTCTCCTCCCGCGGATCTCGGCCCGCTATTCTCAGGTCTTTTCGATGCGGATCAATTGCGGCTTGCCGACGATGACGCCGTCGCTCTCGACCTTGTCGAGCGCGCGGCGCACCGCGTCTTCGGTGGTCGCATAGGTGATGAGGATGACGGGCACCGGCACGGTGCCGGCGGGATCATCGCCGCCGTGCGGGCGCCCGCCCGGGTGGCGCTGCACGATCGATTCGAGCGAGATCTGCTGCTCGGCGAGCCGCGTGGCGATGGTCGCCGCGGTGCCCGGCCGGTCGACCGCCATCATGCGGATGTAATAGCCGCCCTCGTGGCGCTGCATCGGCGCCTTGGCGCTGGTCGCAAGATGCGCCGACGGACGGCCGAACGGCGGCGTGCGCACGCCGCGCGCAATGTCGCCGATGTCGGACACGACGGCGGAGGCGGTGGCGTCGCCGCCGGCGCCTGGGCCGACGAGGGTGATCTCGTTGATCGGATCGGGATCGATGGTCACCGCGTTGGTGACGCCCATCACCTGGGCGATCGCCGAGTCCTTCGGCACCATGGTCGGGTGCACGCGCTGCTCGATCCCCGCTTGCGTCGCGACGGCGACGCCGAGCAGCTTGATGCGGTAGCCGAGCTCGTCGGCGGCGTCGAGATCCTCCGGCGTGATGGTCGAGATGCCCTCGACATAGACCGCCTCCGGATCGACCCTGATGCCGAAGGCGAGGCTGGCGAGGATGGCAAGCTTTTGCGCGGTGTCATGGCCGTCGACGTCGAAGGACGGATCGGCCTCGGCATAACCGAGCCGCTGCGCGTCCTTCAGGCACAGGTCGAACGTGAGCTTCTCCTCCTCCATGCGGGTGAGGATGTAATTGCAGGTGCCGTTGAGGATGCCGTAGACGCGGGCGAGCGCGTTGCCGGCGAGCCCTTCGCGCAGGGTTTTCACGATCGGGATGGCGCCGCCCACCGCCGCCTCGAAATTGAGCGCCGCATGGTGGCGCTCGGCGAGCGTGGCGAGCGCAACGCCGTGGCGCGCGAGCAGCGCCTTGTTGGCGGTGACCACCGACTTGCCGGCGGCGAGCGCCGCTTCGACCGCGCTCTTGGCCGGATCGCCGTCGCCGCCGATCAGCTCGACCAGCACGTCGATGCCCGGATCCTTGGCGAGCGCCAGCGGATCGTCGACCCACCGCAGGTGCTTGAGGTCGATGCCGCGCTCCTTGGCGCGCGAGCGCGCCGTCACCGCCACCACCTCGATCGGCCGGCCGCAACGCGCCGCGAGCGCGTCGCGCTGGTGCGCGATCAGCCGCACCACCGCCGCCCCGACGGTGCCGAGCCCGGCAAGACCGACTTTCAGCGGCGCACTCATGGATCGTCCCGCAGGGGCGGCTTTCAGCGGCGTGTGGCGAGGGGGACGACGTTGTGCAACTTTTCCGGACCGGTTTCAAGGAAACGGCGGATGTTGCGCGCGGCCTGGCGGATGCGCTGCTCGTTCTCGACCAGCGCGATGCGCACAAAACCCTCGCCGTGCTCGCCGAACGCGACGCCGGGCGACACCGCAACCTCCGCCTTCTCGACCAGGAGCGTGGAGAACTCGAGACTGCCGAGCGGCCCAAACGGATCGGGGATCGGCGCCCAGGCGAACATCGAGGCCCTGGGCGGCGGGATCGTCCAGCCGGCGCGGCCGAAGGATTCGACCAGCGCGTCGCGCCGGCGCTTGTAGGTCGCGCGCATCTCCTCGATGCAGTCGTCCGGCCCGTTGAGCGCGGCGGTCGCCGCCACCTGGATCGGCGTGAAGGCGCCGTAGTCGAGATAGGATTTCACCCGCGCGAGCGCGGAGACGATGCGCTCGTTGCCGACCGCGAAGCCGATGCGCCAGCCGGGCATCGAGTAGGTCTTCGACATGGAGGTGAACTCGACCGTCACGTCCATGGCGCCCGGCACCTGCAGCACCGAGGGCGGCGGATCGTCGTCGAAATAGACCTCCGCATAGGCGAGGTCGGAGAGGATGAAGATGCCGTGCTTCTTCGCGAACGGAACGAGGTCGCGATAAAAGTCGAGGCTCGCCACGCAGGCGGTCGGGTTCGCCGGGTAGCAGACGACGAGGGCGATCGGCTTGGGGATCGAATGGATGATGGCGCGCTCGAGCGCGGCGAATACCTCCGGATTGGGCTCGGCCGGCACCGAGCGGATCACCCCGCCCGCCATCAGGAAGCCGAAGGCGTGGATCGGATAGCTCGGGTTGGGCACCAGCACCACGTCGCCGGGCGCGATGATCGCCTGGGCCACGTTGGCGAAGCCCTCCTTGGAGCCCAGCGTGGCGACGACCTGGGTCTCCGGGTTGAGCTTCACGCCGAACCGCCGGCCGTAATAGGCCGCCTGCGCCCGGCGCAGCCCGGGAATGCCGCGCGAGGCGGAGTAGCGGTCGGTGCGCGGCTTGCCCACCACCTCCTTGAGCTTCTCGACCACGTGCGCGGGGGCCGGCAGGTCGGGATTGCCCATGCCGAGGTCGATGATGTCGGCGCCCGCATTACGCGCCGCCGCCTTGGCGCGGTTCACCTGCTCGAACACGTAGGGCGGCAGGCGGCGGATGCGGTGGAATTCTTGCATGGGTTCGCGACTCCTGAGTGGCGTCTTTTATCACGCCCGACGCCGCAGGTGTTGCCTGCCCGACCCGCGCCGACCTCCCCCTGCAGGGGAGGTAAGCGGCCCTCACCTCTGGTCGCCGCCCGGCTGGAGCGCCAGCGGCTCGTTGCTCTTCTTGGCCGGCTTCTTGGCGGCGTCGGCCTCCTTTTTGGCCGGTGCCGGCGCCTTTG
>DASPZC010000334.1:0-12904 GCA_035636455.1 Xanthobacteraceae bacterium | reverse complement strand
CACCGTGGGCATCGCCAACAACGAGGACACGCCGCTGCTCGCCGAGGCCGACTGCCCGATCCTGCTGGCGACCGGCTCGGAGCCGATCGCCGGATCGACCCGCATGAAGGCGGGCACCGCGCAGCGCATCGCGCTCAATCTCCTCTCCTCGCTCATCATGATCCGGCTCGGCCGTGTCTATGGCGGCCTCATGGTCGACGTGCAGGCCGCCAACGCGAAACTCGCGCGCCGCTCCGCCAGCATGCTGCAGCATTTGACCGGGCGCACCACCGAGGAAATCTGCACCGCGCTCGCGACCGCCGGCGGCAGCGTCAAATTGGCGGCGCTGCTGCTCCAGGGCTGCGATCTCGCCGAAGCCAAGGCCATGCTCGATAGTGCCGGCGGCCAGCTGCGCGTCGCCCTGGCGGCCGTCGATGACCGCGCCGCCGCGCGTGCCGAACCGGAGCGCCGTACGCCGCCGAAAGCCGCGCGCTCCCACCAGCGACCGCATCGGAAGAATCCCCGCGCCCGCCGGGCAGGGTGAAAAAAGCCTTGATCGGTTTCCTGCAAATCTCGCCCGCAACGGCGCGGCGTGCGCCGTGAGAGGTATTCACGTCCGAAGAACAATGATTATGGTACCGTTTGTTTGATTCGTGCATGCATTTCCGACTCAGGCATGGCGCGATTGCGACTTTCTTCCGATTTTCCCTGCGACATCCGGCGGCTTGAAGGACGTGCGCCGGCGCGCCATTAGGTCGTCCCGCACCGGGGACGCCGCCGGGGGATTTCCATTTCACACGACGGGTTCTGATGGCGCGCGACAGCTTTTTGTCGATACGCAACATGCTTTGCGTGAAGTCCCTGGTCATCGCGCTGGCGCTGACCGGGTTCGTTTGGAGCGCCGGGCCGCATGCGCAGGTCCAGCCCGACTATGACGAGCTGTCCTATACGGCGGACGCCGGACCGGCGCAAAGTCCCGACGCGAGCGACGAGGCGCGCGCGCGGTCGATACCGTTTTCGCCCGCCGAGCCGGACGACGCGGGGGCGGCCACGCCGTCGGCGGATGCCGCGACCGAGATTTCGACGGACGGCATCTGTGCGGCGCTCGACCGCTCGGCCGCCGACAACGAGGTCCCGCTCGACTATTTCACCCGGCTGATCTGGCAGGAGAGCCGTTTCAATCCGCGCGCGGTCAGCCACGCCGGCGCGCAGGGCATCGCGCAGTTCATGCCGGGCACCGCGCGCATCCGCGGGCTTGCCGACCCGTTCGATCCGCGCCAGGCGATCCCGAAATCCGCCGAGCTGCTGCGCGACCTCGCCCGGCAGTTCGGCAATTTCGGATTGGCCGCCGCGGCCTACAACGCCGGGCCCGGGCGCGTCGTCGATTGGCTGACCGGCCGCAAAGCCTTGCCGAAGGAAACCCAGGCCTACGTGCGCATCATCACCGGCCGCCCGGCGGAGGACTGGACCGCGGCGGAGCCGGCCGGATCGGAGGTCGCGCTGCGCGCGCTGCCGCCCTGCGCGCAATTGGCCTCGCTCGCCCGCCTGGAAGACCAGGCGCGCCGCGCCGCGCCCGTGGCGAAAGCTCCGGTCGGCGGCAGCCGATCGCCCGGCCACGCGATGATTGCGCTGCGCTCGGTGCAGCAGCGGCGCGCGACCCAGGCGAAGGCGCAGCAGCGGCTCGCCCACGCACCGCGTATCGCCGACGCTCACAAACCGCGCATCGCCGACGCTCGCGGACCGCGCATCGCCGATGCCCGCGCGTCGCGCGTCGCCGATGCGCACGACACGCGACTCGGCGGCCGCAACCGGCTGGTTCACATGGCCGCCATCCACACGCGCGGCCCCCGTCCGAAGCGCGTCGCCCACGCGTTGTAGCGTCGCCTTTGCGGCGTTCCCCGGGCGCAGCGCAGCACGAAGTGATGCGCTGCAGACCCGGGGTCCAGCGATTCTCAATCTGGGTCCCGGATCAGCGGTGCACCGCTTCGCGCTGCACCGCATCCGGGACACACCCGCCTTCACGGAATATCCACCAGTTCCTTGAGCTGGCTCTCCGACAGCGGCTGGGCAATGTATTTGAATTTGACCGCGTCACCCACGAGGTCTCGCAGGCCGAGCACGCGGTCCGGGATCATCATCTCCTTGGGATCGAACTCCTCGCGGATGCGCCGCGCGTCCTCGACGCCGATACCGGCGAATTCGGCATAGATGGCGAGCGCCTCCTCGCTCGCGTACATCCAGTCGACGGTCTCGCGATAGGCCTGCATGAACCGCTGCAGCACCGCGCGGCGTTTCTCCAGCACGTCCTTGTTGGCCACGATGGTGCGGATGGTGTGCCCCTTGACCAGCGGCAGCTCGGACGTGCGCACGATGATGCGGATGTCGCCCTTGCGCAGCGCCTCCATCGCGTAGGGCGGCGCCGACCAGCCGGCGTCGATCTGGCCGGACATCACTTGCGTGAAGGTGGCCGGAAAGCCGCCGGTCGCGACCGGCCGCGCGTCCACCTTGTAATGGTCGATCAGCGCGAGCACATGCGCGTGGGTGGACGAGCCGTTGGTCGAGTAGGCGATGGTGTGCCCGCCCATGTTGGCCATCGACATGACGGCTGAATCCTTGCGTACGAACCAGTAGGCGTCCTCGCCGGTCGACTCGGCGCCGATGATGCGGATCGGCGCCCCCTTGGCATAGGCGCCCATCACGCCCAGGGTGCCGATCGCGACGCCGATGTCGACGCTGCCGGAGATCACCGCCTGCATGGTCTCGCCGCCGCCGCTGGTGAACAGCACGTCGAGATCGAGATCATGCTTGCGGAAAATGCCGGCGCGCTGGCCGAGCGCCGCCGGCGCGCCGTGCCAGATCTCGCGCTGGCCGATGGCGAGCTTGAGCTTGTCGGCGGCAGCCGCGTCCGGCAGTGCGAGCAGAAGAAACGTGATTTCCAGCAGCATTCCCCGGGCGCAGCGCAGCACACCGGAAGTCGGGTATACCCGACTTCCGGCACTCATTTGATTGTCGCAAGTCGGATATATCCGACTTGCGATGGGGTGCGCTGCAGACCCGGGGCCCAGCGTTGTCGAGCTGGGTCCCGGATCAGCGGTGCAACGCTGCGCTTCGCTTGCGCTGCACCGCATCCGGGACACGCGGCCAGTCATCAAACATCTCCCCACACGTCGCGCGCCACCGCGACCACGCGCGCGAGCTTCGCCTCCTGGTCCGCCTCGGTCAGCGGATTGCCCTTGATCGAGCTGGCGAAGCCGCATTGCGGGCTCAGCGCCAGTTGCTCTATCGGCGCAAAGTGCGCCGCCTCCTCGATGCGGCGCTTGAGGCCGTCCGCGCTCTCGAGCCGCCCGTCCTTGCTCGACACCAGCCCGAGCACCACGGTCTTGCCGCGCGGCAGCAGGCGCAACGGCGCGAACGAGCCGGCCCGCGCCGTGTCGTATTCGAGGAAATAGCCGTGCACGTCGATCTGGTTGAACAGCACGTCGGCGACCGGCTCGTAGCCGCCTTCCGCCATCCAGTTGCCCTCGCGATTGCCGCGGCACTGATGCAGCGTGACGGTCACGCCGCGCGGCAAGGCGGCGATCGCCTGGTTGATGCGTGCGGCGTATTCTTCGACGAGCCGATCCGGATCGTTGCCCCAGCGCGCGACCGTCGCGCGGTGCGCCGGATCGCACAGCAGCGCAAAACTCACGTCGTCGAACTGGATGTAGGTCGCGCCCGCCGCCGCCAGCGCTGCGACCTCCTGCCGATAGGCGGCCACGACGTCGTTCCAGAAATCCGCGGCGTCCTTGTAGTGACCGCCCTCGCGCACGCCTTTGTCGCCGCCGGCGAACATGTGCAGCGTCACCGGCGCCGGGATCGTCACCTTCGGCACGCGCGTGGTGTTGGCCTTGAGGAAGGCGAGCGCGCGCACGATCGGGCTGGCGCGCCAGCGGATCGGGCCCGTGATCCACAGCCGCGACGCCGCCTGCTGCGCGCCGCTGGCGTTGCGCCAGGCCATCTCGGTGGTGCCGGCGCGGTCGGCGGCAAACCCGTCCCAGTTCATGATCAGCTCGAGCCACCAGCTGCGCCGGCGGAACTCGCCGTCCGTCACCGCCTTGAGGCCGACGCGCTCCTGCATGGCGACCGCCGCGCGGATGCAGTCGTCCTCGATCGCGCGCAGTTCGCCATCGTCGTGCGGGCCGAGGTGGCGGTCGGCGGTCTGCGCGCCGAGCAGGCGCTCGCGCGCGAGCTTGAGCTTTTGCGGCCGCAGCAGGCTGCCGACCTGGTCGGCCCGGAACGGCGGGCGCGGCGCGGGGCGCGCGGCTTCGAGCGGAAGAGCCATGCGGGCGAGCCTACCGCACGCCAAATCCGCCAGCCACCGGCCCGGCGTGGTGCGGGCGGTTAACCGCGCGTCCTAATTTCGCCCACCGCCCGGGATCGAATGACCGCCATCGTGGTTATTCTCCACGCGCGCGCCGGTACGCTGCGGCCCGCAGGGGATCGATCCATGTCGAACCATCGCGTCCTTGCTCTAGCCATCGTCGTCGCCGGCATGGTCGTGTCGGACGCATCGGCCCAGGATTGCGACCGCTACGCCTATGGATGCCGGGGAGCGCCGGGACCGCAGGCGCAGCCGGGTTGGGGGCCGCCCGCACGACAGGGCTACTACGGGCCCGGCTACCAGGCCTATCCGGCCTATCCCGCTTATCCCGCCTACCCCGCCCCGTCCTATCCGGCGTACCAGTCCTATCCGCCGTATCCATCCGAACCGAGCTGGGGCCGGCAGGCCTACCCGCCGCCAGAACCGGTCCGCCCGGCCGAAACCCAGCGGCCGAGCTACTCCTATGATCCCGCCCAGGCGCAGCGCTTCGCCTCGCTCTACGCGTCCGTCGGCGGCGAGCCGTTCTCCGTTCCGGCCGTGCGCTCCTCCGACGTCGATCCGGCCTTCATGCGCGCGACCGTGAGCTATCCGACCGACGAAGCGCCCGGCACGATCATCATCGATCCGCAGAACCACTACCTCTATCTGGTGCAGGGCGGCGGGCAGGCGCTGCGCTACGGCGTCGGCGTCGGCCGCCAGGGGTTCGGCTGGTCCGGCACCGCCACCATCCACGACAAGCAGCAATGGCCCGACTGGTATCCGCCCAAGGAGATGCTCGCCCGCCAGCCTGAGCTGATGCGGCAGATGAGCGAGCTGCAGGGCGGGCTCGGCATGCCCGGCGGCCCGCGCAATCCGCTCGGCGCGCGCGCCATGTATCTGTGGCAGGGCAACAAGGACACGCTCTTCCGCATCCACGGCACCTTCGAGCCGTGGACCATCGGCCGCAGCGTCTCCTCCGGCTGCATCCGCATGATCAATCAGGACGTGATCGACCTCTACCAGCGCGTGCCGGCGGGCGCGAAAGTCGTGGTGCTCGGCAGCGGGGTGGGGTAGGGCGCGGCCTCGACATTCATCAAATAAGTTTGCAAGAATTCATAGTGTCGGCCATTGGCCGAGCATTGCTACGGCCAAGAGCTGCCATGCGACAGGATATCGGCATTGCACGAATTGCGCTTGCGTATTCGAAGCTCGCGTACATCCACGCGCTCTATTTTGGGGTTGGCCTGACCCAGGAGGGATTTTGCCTGTCGAAAGGGAATACCTGGCTCGGGATAGGTCGCCTTGATCGAGCCATCCGCTGCTATCGCAACTCGCTCAAGGCCGAAGAGAATCCGCGAGTGCGCGCCCTTCTCGGCTGGTGCTACAGCCGTGCCGGAGACCAGACAGGCGCGTTGGAAAGCTACCGGCTGGCCTACAAAGCTCGACCGCGGCACGAAATTGCCTTGGGCTTGGCGTCGCTTGAGTTCTCGGTCGGAGAAAAGGAAACCGCCTTCGCGGTTCTGAGAACGTTACAAAAGGCGCGTGACACGCTGAATCCGAAGCTCTTGACGGAACTGAAGAGGCTCGAAGACGAGTTCGGCGCCGACTTGAAATAAAGCGGCTTTCTGGAGGCGGGCACCTGCTTCGACTTCGACCGGTGCTCCGCTCTTCGGTTATGTTGATTGGCTTGGATCGCAGCCGTCGAGCCGTGGTTGCGGCCGACTCACGGAAACCCCGCGATCCGACCTTGTCAGCGCACCACGCCCACGTCATGCTGTGCAGCAAAGAACAGCAATGCTTTGGGGCGCGAACGGGGCGCTCCGGAATGCGCTTGCGATGAGGGGAGGGCTGTCGGTGGGGACTATCACATCCAATCGTGTCTGGCTTGCCGCCGTCCTGATCGCCGGCGCGTTTGTCCAAGCCTCCGCGCCCGCCGACGCCGCCGACACCCTCAACGTCTATTCCATCTGGCCGGAGAACTATGCGCGGCCGATGCTCGAGGAGTTCGAGAAGGCGAGCGGGATCAAGGTCAAATTCATCCGCTTCTCCTCGGGCGAGGCGCTCGCCCGGCTGATCGCCGAGAAGGGCAATCCGCGGGTCGACGTGCTGTTCGGCGGGCCGGTGGAAACCTTTGCGGCGGGCATCAAGGAGAACATTTTCGAGCCCTACAGGCCGCCGGCCTTCGCGGCGCTGCAGGACCGCTTCAAGCATCCGGACGGCCAGTGGATCGCCATCGCCGACGACCCGCTCGTGTTCATGAGCAACCGGCAGTTTCTCGCCGAGCATAAGCTGAAAGCCCCGCAATCGTGGGACGACCTGCTCGATCCGGCCTACAGGAACATGCTGCAGATGGCGGACGCGCGCACCTCCGGAACGGCGGTGACCCGCATCTTCTCGATCCTGGAGGTCAACGGCCGCGACGAGGCCAAGGCCTTCGCCTACATGAGAAAGCTGCGGCAGAACGTGCAGGTCTATACCAAGAGCGGCGGCGGCGGGACCCTGCCGGTCGGCCTCGGCCAAGCCGGCGCGGGCATATTCTTCATCGTCGACGCGCTCGAGACCCGCAACAAGGGCTACGAGGTGGAGATCAGCTTTCCGCGCGAGGGGATCGGCTCGTCGGCGGAAGCGATCGCGCTCGTCAGGGGCGCGCAGAACGCGCAGGCGGGCCGCAAGCTCATCGACTTCGCCACCAGCCCGGCGATGCAGTCGCTGCTCGCGCCCAACAAGATCAACTTCGTGCCGGCGCATCCCGACGTGAAGACCGAGGCGGGCCTTGCCGACATCCTCAAGGGCGCGAAAATCGTTCCGATCGACGAGACTTTCGCCGGCGCCAACCGCAAGCGCATCGTCGATCGCTGGATCGCGGAAGTGCTCAACGCCCAGCAGTAGCGGTGTTTACCTCCCCCTGCAGGGGGGAGGTCGGCGCGCGAAGCGCGCCGGGTGGGGGTGAGCTTGCGCAAACGTTGAACGGCGTGGTGCTGAGCCCACCCCACCCCGGCTCGCTGCGCTCGCCGACCCTCCCCCTCCAGGGAGGGTAAGGGCGCGGCGCTTCAGGGAGCAAGAAAGTGCGAGCGCCTAGCTCAGCTGCGATCAGGACAATGCGCCGCCTCGCCCGCGATCCGCTTGTCGCCATCGCGGTCCTGCTGCTGTGGCTGCTGCTCGGCATTTTCATCCTCTATCCGCTCGCCTGCCTGCTCGTGCGCGCGTTCACCGACGAGGGCGGGCTGACGCTACGCCCGTTGCTGGCCGTTGCGGGCGACCCCAACAACCGGCGCGCCTTTGCGAACAGCCTGCTGCTGGCCTTGATCGTGGGGGCCGGCGGCACCGTGCTGGCGTTCCTGTTCGCGTTCACGGCGGTGCGCGCCCGCCTCCCGCCGCGCGCCCTGGCGGTGCTCGACGGCGCGACCTGGCTGCCGCTGATCTCGCCGCCGTTCACGATCTCGGTCGCGATCCTCTTCTCCTTCGGGCCGCGCGGGTTCATCACCTATCGCCTGCTCGGCATCGGCAATTTCACCGCCTATGGGCTGACCAGCACCGCGCTCGCCGAAATCGTCACCTATTTTCCGATCGCCTATCTGACCTTGCGGCCGGTGCTCGCCGCGATCGACCCGAATATCGAGAACGCGGCCTTGAGCATGGGAGCGACGCGTTGGCGCGTGTTTCGCACTGTCACGGTGCCGCTCGCAGTTCCCGGTCTTGCCAACGCCTTCCTGCTGCTGTTCGCGGCGTCGCTCGCCGATTTCGCCACGCCGTTGATCCTCGCCGGCAATTCGTTTCCGGTCCTGCCCACCCAGGCCTATCTGCAGATCACCGGGCTGTTCGACCTCAAGGGCGGCGCGGTCCTCTCCGTCCTGCTGCTGCTCCCCGCCGCCGGCGTCTATCTCCTGCAGCGCTCCTGGGTCGGGCGGTCGAGCTACGTCACCGTGACCGGCAAGGCCGGTCCGCAGACCGGTGCGCCGGCCCTGGCGCCGCCGGCCCGCGCAGTGCTCATCGCGGCGTGCGCCGTTGTCGGCGTGGCGATCGTCTATTTCTACGCGCTCCTGCTCTACGCCTCGCTGGTCCTCGCGTTCGGCGCCAACCACGCTTGGACGCTCCAGCATTACCGCGTGATCTTCACCGAGGGCTTGCCGGCCATCCGCGACACCCTGATCATCGCCGGCATCGGCATGCCGCTCGGCGGCCTCTACGGCGTGCTGGTCGGCTATCTGGTTTCGCGTAAACGTTTCGCCGGCCGGCAGGCGATGGAGATCGTCAGCATGATCAATTACGCGCTGCCCGGCACCATCGTCGGCATCGCCTATCTGATCGCCTTCAACGCGCCGCCGCTGGAGATCACCGGCACCGCCCTGATCATCATCGCCTGCTACGTGTTCCGTTACAGCCCGACCGGCATCCGCGCCACCGTCGCGCAGCTGCAGCAGATCGACCGCAGCATCGAGGAAGCCTCGCAAAGCCTCGGCGCGCGCTCCGGCACCACCTTCCGCCGGGTGACCCTGCCGCTGATCATGCCGGCCTTCTTCGCCGGCCTCGGCGTGGTGTTCATCCGCTCGATGACCGCGATCAGCGCGACGATCTTCCTCGTGTCGATCAGCTGGACGCTGATCACCGTGCGCATCCTCGAGAACATGACCGAGCTTGCGCTCGGCCCGGCGGCGGCGTTCTCGATGTTCGTGATCGTGATCGTGTTCGTGGTGATCGCCGCCATTCGCATGCTGCTGTCGCGCGTGCGCGCGCCCGGCGGCGCGACGGTCGAGACCATGCTGGGCGGATGAGGTGACACGATGACCCCGGTCGCCATCCGCCTCGCGGGCCTCACCAAGCAGTTCGCTCATCGCGTGAAGGGGCAGGTCTACGCCGTGCGCGACGTGAGCATCGCGATTGCGCCCGGCGAGCTGCTCACCCTGCTGGGCCCGTCCGGCTGCGGCAAGACCACGACCCTGCGCATGATCGCCGGCTTCGAGGACCCCGACGCCGGAACGATCGCCATCGGCGAGCGCGACGTCACGCACCTGATGGCGAACGAGCGCAACATCGGTTTCGTGTTTCAGAACTACGCGCTGTTCCCGCATCTCTCCGTCTACGAAAACGTGGCCTACGGCTTGCGCGTGCAAAAGAAGCCGCACGGCGAAATCGCCCGCGCCGTGGGCGAGGTGCTCGGGCTGGTCGGGCTTGCCGGCTACGAGCGCCAGCAGCCGCACCAGCTCTCCGGCGGCGAGCAGCAGCGCGTCGCGCTGGCGCGCGCGATCGTGTTTCAGCCGCGCGTGCTGCTGTTCGACGAGCCGCTCTCCAACCTCGACGCCAAGCTGCGGGTGCAGATGCGCGACGAGATCCGCCAGCTGCAGAAGCGGCTCGGGGTGACCACCGTCTACGTGACCCACGATCAGGAAGAGGCGATGGCGATCTCCGACCGTATCGCCGTGATGGACCGCGGCGAGATCGTCCAGGTCGGAACCGCCGAGTCCCTCTACCACAGCCCCGCCAACGAGTTCGTGGCGCATTTCATCGGCCGCACCAATCTCTTGAGCGCGCGCGTCACCGCCATCCGCGCCGGCGGCGTCGAGGTTGAATTCGGCGGCCATGCCGTGCGGGTGCCGGGCGACGGCGCCGGGTTGGCGATCGGGCAGGCCGTGCGGCTCGTGGTGCGCCCGGAACTCATCGCCCTGAGGCCGCCGACCGACAAAGGCTTCCGCGGAGCCGTGCTGTCGCGCACCTTCCTGGGCGAAAAAGCCGAGTACCGGGTCGGCGTGGGAGATCAGGTGTTCCAGATCACCGAATACACGCGGCCGCACGGTACGGCCTTCAAAGTCGGCGATGAGGTGACGCTGGTCTTTCCGACCGATGGCATGCATGTTCTCCCGGAATAGCGCCGGTAGGTTGATGCCATTCGCGCGGGCCGATCGCGAGATGATTGTATCCGCCGCATCCGCAAAATAGGATCGTGCCCCGATGCCGCGTCCGGACAGCGCCGGCGCAGGGGAAATGCCATGAAACTGCACGCTTTTCTGCTCGCGAGCGTCCTTGCGGCCGGGTCGCTCTCGCTCGCCTTTGCCCAGCAGCCGCCGCAGCCACGCCCGGCCCAGCCGGCACCGGCGCGCGCCGCGTCCCAGCAGGCGCCGCGCTGCATCCCGCAGGATCCGGAAGCGGCCATAAAGAAACTGAACGACCTCGAGGTCGTCGAACAGGCCGAACATGCCGAGCTGTTCGCGACAACCAAGATTTTTCCCGCCGGTGCAGTGGTCGATCTCGTCCTGCAAAGGCCTTACGATAACCACCTGAAATACCACGTCGTCGTGGAGGAGCCGCTGCTCGGCGACGTCGGGCTGGTGATTGCAAGAAAAGCGCCCGAGGATCATCCGCTCATCAAAAGCAAGCGAGTGACCGGCGAGGCGACGCTCATCGCTTTCGAGCTTCCTTCCGACCTCCAGAGCGCATGGGCGCACGCAGAGGTGCACGTGGTCGGGTGCAAGGGGGAGCGCATCGAGTTCGACTCGAGCATCACCAAGCCGATGAGCTCGCGACTCTACAGCAACCTGCTGGTATGGCCGCTGCTCGGCCTGCTGTACGTCTTTGCCGCCTTTGCTTCCGCTAAGGCCGACAAGCAGAAGCTCAAATGGTTCCGCTATCTCGATCCGGTGGTGCTCACGGCCGGCGCCAACGGCAAGGGCAGCCTGACCAATCTGCAGATCCTGTTCTTCTCGGCGATCGTCGTCGGCCTGGTCGGCTATATTGTGGCGCGCACCGGGATCTTGTCCGATCTCTCGATGACCATTCTCACGCTGCTCGGAATTGCCGGCGGCGGCGCCGCGCTCTCGAAGGCCGCCGATGCCAACCGCAATCGGCTCGAGTTTCAGAACTGGGCCTGGTTCATCCGCAAGCGGTGGCTGCCGCCGGACGGCATGTCGTCGGTGAACGAGGCGGCCTGGAAGGACATCCTGACCACCAATGGCGAGTTCGACGTCTATCACTTCCAGAGCATGACGCTCAGCCTTGCGGTCGGCGGGGCCCTGCTCACCACCGGGTTCACGGATCTCGCCGCGTTCACGATTCCCGACTCGCTCCTCGGCGTGCTCGGCCTGAGCCAGGTCATCTACATCGCCGGCAAGATGGTGGCGCCGCCCACCTGCAAGGAGCTCAACGACGCGACGACCGAGCTGCGCGCGACGGAACGCGAGTTCGTCAACGCCGCCAACGCGGCCGATCCGGCGGCCCCGCCCGGCGCGCCGCCGGTCCCGCCGCCGGACCTGAAGGAGGCGGTGCGCCGCGCCGGCGCCGACAAATACGCCGCCTATATCGACAAGGCGAAGGACGTGCAGATCATGTTCAAGGCGGTGTTCGGCCGCAACGTGCCCGACCCGCTGATCCAGCCGGCGTTCAGCCATTATTGACGGAATCCCTCCCCTGAAAGGGGAGGGTGGACGCGCGCGCAGCGCGCGGCCGGGTGGGGTTCTTTCTGCGAGCGCGGAGCGGTGGGATAGACCCCACCCCCGCCGCTTCGCGGCGGACCCTCCCCCTTCAGGGGAGGGATTCTTCACACCTGCAAATATTTCGCCCGCACCGTCGCGTCGGCCGCGAGTGCCGCCGACGATCCCGTCCACACAACGTGGCCCTTCTCGATCACCACGTGGCGGTCGGCGAGCCTGGTGAGCGCGTCGAGGTGCTTGTCGACCAGCAGGATCGACTGGCCCTCGGCCTTGAGCCGGCCGAGGCGCTGCCAGATCTCGGCGCGGATGCGCGGCGCCAGCCCTTCGGTGGCCTCGTCGAGGATCAGGAGCTTCGGGTTGGTCATGAGGCCGCGCCCGATCGCCAGCATCTGCTGCTCGCCGCCGGAGAGCTGATGGCCGTAGTGCGCGCGGCGCTCGGCGAGGGTGGGAAAGAATTCGTAGACGCGCGCCAGCGTCCAGCGCGGCTCGCCGAACCGCGCCGCCGAGGTGGCGATCAGATTTTCTTCGACCGTGAGCGTCGCAAACACCTGTCGGCCTTCCGGCACCAGGCCGAGGCCCGCCTGCGCGATGCGATAGGGCGGCAGTCCGGTGAGCGCGCTGCCCGCGAAGGTGACCGCGCCACCGGTCGACGGCAGCAGGCCCATCACGGCGAGGATGGTCGTGGTCTTGCCCATGCCGTTGCGGCCGAGCAGGGTGACGACCTCGCCGGTGCCGACCGCAAAGCTCACGTCGAACAACACCTGCGCCGGCCCGTACCCTGCCTGCAGGTGCGCGACGGAGAGCATCAGAGGTCAGATGTCAGATGTCAGATGACGGATGACAGACGATTCCACATCTGCCCTCTGTGCTCTGACATCCGACATCCGTCCTCTGACATCCGTCATCTGTCTTCACTCCATCTCGTCCCCGAGATACGCCGCCGCCACTTTGGGGTCGGCGCGGACCTCGTCGGGCGTGCCGCTCGCGAGCACGCGGCCGTAGATCAGGACCGAGATGCGGTCGGCGAGGGCGAACACCGCGGTCATGTCGTGCTCGACCAGCACCATGGGAAAGCGTCCCTTGAGGTTGCGCAGCAGGCCGACCAGGCGGCCGCTCTCCTCGCGCCCGGTCCCGGCCATGGGCTCGTCGAGCAGCAGCAGTTTCG
>DASPZC010000333.1:0-2322 GCA_035636455.1 Xanthobacteraceae bacterium | reverse complement strand
CGAAACCGTCGAGGCGGCCGCGGGCGGACACGGCTTCGAGCAATTGGAAGGCCAGATCATCGGGCTCGCGCACAAGCTCGACGCCACCGAGGCGCAGCTCGGCAATCTCGGCACCATCGAGCGCGCGATCGGCGATCTGGTCGAGCAGCTGCACCACGCCCGCGCCAGCGCGATCGACGCCGCCGAACAGGCCGGCCGCGCCGCCGCGCGCGAGATGATCGGCGAAGCCGCAGGCGGCGCCGACGTCGACGCGCTCAAGCACGACCTCGCCGCGTTCCGCGCGACCCAGGCGGACATCGACCGCCGCACGCAGGACATGCTCGAAGCCGTGCAGGGCACGCTGGAGCGGCTGGTCGACCGGCTCGCCGCGCTCGAGACCGACATGCACGGCCGGGCGATCGCCGCGGCAAGCATGGCGCCTGCCATATCGCCCTTCGCACCGGCCCCGGCCGCACCCACGCCCGGCCGGCAAATGGCGCTTGCGCCGGCTGCCCGGTTCGCGCCGGCGGCAGGCGAGCGCCAGCCGATCGATCCCGGGCTTCCGGCGGACCATCCGCTCGAGCCGGGCACCGGCGCGCCGCGCGCGCGCGGCCCCGCCACGCCGGCCGAACGCATCGCCGCCTCGGAAGCAGCGCTCGCGCCGATGAAACCGGCCGCCGCGGAGCCGGCTGGCAAAGCGAACTTCATCGCCGCCGCCCGCCGTGCCGCCCAGGCGGCCGCGGCCGACGCCTCCACCGACGGCGCCCGCCGGCAGGACGACAAGGCCGGCCGCTCCATGCTGGGCACCGTCGGGACGATGATCAGCCAACGCCGTCGTCCGTTGATGATCGGCATCGGCGTGCTGCTGCTCGTGCTCGGCACCCTGCAGCTCGCAATCCTGCTCGGCTCCGGTGAGGCACCCCGCGTCGAGCCGCCGCGTCCGGCCGTCAACGAGCCGAAGGCCTTCCCCCGCGACGGCACCAAGGCCGTCCCGCCCGTGATCCAGCCGAACAGCGTCAGCCCCGTCGAGCCGCCGCTCCCGGCGGAAGCGCCGCCGGCGCCGGAACGCCAATCGGACAACACGCCCAAGCCGCCCGCGGCCGGCGCCCCAAGCCCGCCGGCCGACAACAAGGCCCCGGCGTTCACGCCGAGCGTGCCGGGCTTCCCCGGCATCAAGTCGCCGATCGACATCACCGGATCGAGCGGCGGCGCGGCGCCGATTGCGACGATGGCGCCGCCCGTGACGGTTCCGGCGGCTGTCGCGCCCGCAAATGCGGCGGGCCCCGACAAGTTGCCGCCGTCGATCGGGACGGGCCTGCGCAACGCGGCGCTCAGCGGCAACCCGGCGGCCGAATACGAGATCGGCGTTCGTTACGCCGAAGGACGCGGCGTCACCGCGAACGCGGAGGAGGCGATCCGCTGGTTCCAGCGCGCCGCCGACCACGGAGTCGCGCCGGCCCAGTACCGCCTGGGCAGCATCTACGAGAAGGGCCAGGGGGTAAAAAAGGATCTCGAGGCGGCGCGGCGTCTCTATACGGCCGCCGCCGACAAGGGCAGCGGCAAGGCCATGCATAATCTGGCCGTGCTGCACGCCGAGGGGATCGACGGTAAGCCGGATTTCCGCGCGGCGGCGCAATGGTTCCGCAAGGCCGCCGACCGCGGGATCGCCGACAGCCAGTACAATCTCGGCATCCTCTATGCGCGCGGCATCGGGGTCGAGCAGAACCTCGCCGAGTCCTACAAGTGGTTCGCGTTGGCGGCGCTGCAGGGAGACCAAGACTCCGGCAAGAAGCGCGACGAGGTCGCCGGACGCCTCGACGCGCAGTCGCTGGTGGCGGCGCGTCTCGCCGTGCAGACCTGGACCGCGGATCCGCAACCGGACGAGGCCGTCAACGTGAAGACCCCGCCGGGCGGATGGGACAAACCAGCCGCCGCCAAGCCGGTGAAACCGCCGGTCGGCCTGCCCCGTAAATTGACTCCGTCGTGACCTGCGCGCCGGCCGCGGCCGGAGCCCGGCGACGGACTGAGGCAATGGCAGATCGCCGCCTGCGCTCTGGACATGGCCGGATGCCGCATCCAATGTACCGGCGCTGCACGCGCGGTGCCGCGACTGCGCAAGGAGCGGCACACGCCGGTCCTTGGCGGGATTTCCTTGATCGGGCCGGCGCCTGGCCCCGCCAAGGCAATCCTGTAGACATGAACTGCCGCCGGTTGCCTGACCCGCCCGCCGGTCCGCGCGGCCGAGCGGGCAAGCGCCGCTCATAATCCGCTCGCGCTCGCGACTGCGAATCTCACCGGCCGCGAGGCCATCGGCCCGCAGGGCCTGACAACCCGATTGGCGGA